>CAUJGC010000541.1 GCA_963169075.1 Myxococcota bacterium | reverse complement strand
GGTACGGCCCCGGGGGGGTCAGGGGTGGGGCGTGGTGAGGAGTCGCTCCGCGCCGAGGCAGGGCTGGAGACCGAAGCGGCGGACGGTGCGTCCGCCGCGCTGGAGGGTGATCCAGCGCTCTTCGCCCCAGGCGCGGCACTGGAGGCGCTGGGGTCCAGGCTCGTCGTAGCGGTTGTCGCGGACGTAGAGGATGCGCTCGCCGGGGCGGAGGGCGCCGGTGTGTCCGCCCTGGAGGAAGTCGAAGGCGTCGCGTCGCTGGCTGGCGCAGAGGACGGGGTCGAGGCGTTGGAGGTGGGCGGCGAGCTGTCCGCAGACGGTGTAGTGGTATCCGGCGACGCGGTCGATGTCGCCGCGGTCGAGCTGGCGTCGCGCCTCGGCGGCGACGCGATCCCAGCCCTGGAGGTCCTGGGCGAGATCGAAGCGCGGCTCGTAGGTGTCGGGGAGGAGGGGCATGAGGAGGGGGGTGGCGACGTGGAGCCAGGTGAGCGCCTGGAGGGCGACGCCGAAGGCGAGGGCGGCGGTGAGGGCGCGGGGCCAGCGTCGGGCGGCGCGGGCGGCGCCGAGGCCGAGGGCGGGGAGCCAGGCGAGGATGGGCCAGTGGGGCTCGGCCTCGCGGGTGGAGGCGGCGATCAAGGCGAGGGGGACGAAGGCGAGGAGGGCGAGGCGGAGGAGGCGCCTGTGGGGGGCGGGGGTGTCCTGGCTCCGCCAGGCGCCGAGGAGGGCGGCGACGAGGAGGGCGGCGAGGAGGGGCGAGAGGGCGAGGAGCTGGCCGCCGAGGAGGGCGCCCCAGTGGTGTGGGGCGAAGGGGAGGTCGCCGGTGTGGCGCTCCAGGGCGTGGTAGCGGAGGCCGGTCCAGCCGTGGGCCGCCTCGAAGGCGAGGGTGGGGGCGAGGCCCAGGGCCGCGCCGCCGAGGAGGGCGCCGAGGCGCCATCGGACCTCCAGGCCTCGGCGCCAGGTCCAGAGGGCTTCAGCGGCGAGGGCCGCGATGAGGACGCCGCCGAGGAGCTTGGAGGCGGTCATCCAGGCTGCGGCCAGCGCGAGCAGGAGGGCCGCTGCGGGCCCGGCGCGCCGGGTGAGGGTCAGGTAGAGGGCGGCAGCCCAGCCGAGGGCCAGGGGGGCGTCTGGGGCCGCCAGGAGGCCTCCTGTGGCGAGGAGGGGAGCGGCGGCGAAGGCGAGGAGCCCCCAGGCGGCCTCGCGCCAGCCGCAGCGGCTCCAGGCGGCGGTGAGGAGGAGGAGGGTGGCCGCGAGGCAGAGGGCGGGGATGAGGCGGGCCTGGAGGACCGGGTGGCCCAGCGGGCGCGCCAGCGCGAGGAGCCAGGCGAGGAGGCCCGGGTGATCGTGGTAGCCGAGGCTCGGGTCCATGGACCAGGCGAGGTAGTAGGCCTCGGTGTCTCCCAGGCCCGCGCCGGAGGCGGGGAGGAGCCCGCAGGAGAGCGCGGCCCGGCCGAGGCCGAAGGCGAGGGCGGCGAGGAGGAGGGGCCGGGCGGCAGCCGCCGGGGGGTCAGGGGGAGCCGGCGTCATCGGCGTCGTCTGCGAGGGCGTCGCCCAGCGGGCCGCAGCGCCGCGCCGCCGCGCCGCGGTCGGCCCAGAGGACCGCCGCGTTGCTGACGCCCGGCGTCGAGGTGGGGTCGTCGGGGTCCAGCAGGAGGAGGCCGCCTGCGGCGGCGACGACGCCCGCGCCCAGGCGCACCCCCGCCGCGCCGAGGGTGGGCCAGGGGTGGGGTGAGGCGTCGCGGACCTCGCCTGAGGCCAGGTCGATCTCCAGCGCGCCGCGGCCCGGGCGGAGATCCTGGGTGATGTCGGGGTCGGCGCCGCCCAGGAGGAGGAGGGTGTCGGGGCCCGCAGGGAAGTCCACGCTGCCGCTCTGGAGCTGCTGGACGGTGGTGTCGTAGCGTCGCTCTCCCTGCGCGTCCAGGACCTCCAGGCGCGCCGTGAGGCGGGCCTGCGGACCCTGACCTGCGACGGGCGCCGCGCAGGTGAGGACGCCGCCGCGGACAGTGGCCGCCGGGAGGACGCGCCACCGCGGGGGCTCCTCCGTCGTCGCGTGCTCCTCGCCGCAGGCGAGCGCGCCGAGGAGGACGCCGAAGAGGGCACCGCGCCGCAGCAGGCGGGCGTTCACCCCTTGTCCTTGTTGAAGAAGCGCCCCAGGAAGGAGCGCTGCCCCTCGCGCTCGCGGGCCGGGGGGACGGTCGCAGGGGTGGGGGGCGGCTCGGCCGCCAGGAGGCGGGCCTCGCGCTGGGCTTCGCTGTGATCGGGGTCCAGCTCCAGCGCGCGCTGGAAGGCCGCGAGGGCCTGCGCCGACTTGTGGAGGAGCTTGCTGAGCTTGCCCAGCAGGAGCCACGCGTCCAGGCAGGCCGGATGGCGCTGGGTGAGGAGGGCCAGCTCCCGCTCGGTGGTCTCCCCCGAGGCGCCGCTGGTCAGGTAGAGCGCCCAGCGATACCAGGCGAGGCGCCTGGGCTCCTCCGGGGCCTCTTCGACGAGGCGCTGGAAGAAGGCGAGGGCCTGGGGGGTCTGGTTGGCGCGCATGAGGCGCTCCCCCTCCGCCAGCGGGTCCTCCGGGCGCTGGGGCGCGGCGGCCGGGACGACGGCGGGCACCTTCGCGGTCGAGGTGAAGGGGCGCTGGGGCTTGGGGGCTGCGGCGGGCGCCGCCCGCCGCTCCTCGTGGACCCAGGGCGGGGTGGTGGTGTCGTTGCGCGCGGCCTCGGCGCGGGCGGCCTCGGCGCGTCCCGTCGGGGAGCTGGCGCCTGCCCAGGGCGGGCGGCGGGCGGGGCCCGAGGCGCGGGGCGCCGGGCGCGCCGCGTCGCTGGAGAGGGTGCCTCGCGGCGGCTCGGCGCGCTTGAAGAGGCCGTCGGTGGAGGCCGGCGGCGCCGCGACAGGGGGCGGGGTCAGGCGCCCCTCGCGCTCCTGACGGGAGAGGCGCTGATGCAGGTTCTTGTATTCAATGAAGATATCTTCCGCCAGGCGCTTGACCGCTGCGTCGATGTTGCCGCCGTAGACGTCGGGGTGGTGCTCCTTGACGATGCGGCGGAAGGCGTCTCGCGCGGCGCTGACGCCGCACCCCGGCTCTAGGTCGAAGGCGGCGTAGGGATCGCTCGCCTTGAGCTGACGGAGGCGCTGCTCCATCCCCTCGATCAGCTCGCGGTGATCGGCGGGGGCGCTGCGGGCGTTGCGGGTGCTGCTGGCCCGGGGCGGCGGGTTGACGGTCTGATCGGGGTCCTCGGCGGGATCGTGGAGGCCGACGTAGCGCACCGTGAGCGGCGCCTTGCAGGGCGCGTCCCGGAAGATGAGGAGGTCTGTCTCCTCGGCGTAGATCGCCCAGCGCTCCGCTTCGGGGCCGAGCCGCTGGAGGAGGCGCTGCCAGGGCTCGGCGCCCTGGCACGCCTGGCAGAAGGTGAGGAGGCCGTCGTAGCGGGCGAGGTCGCGCTGGCGCTGCGCGAGGAGATCCGTGAAGGCCGGGTAGCGCTCGCGGCGCGCGTCGGAGCGTCTGCGCACCTCCTCGCGGGGCATGCGCTGGGCGGCCTCATAGAGCAGGCTCAGGAGGCCCGCCGTGCGCTCGAAGCTGCCCGCGCGCACCTCGCCTGGGACGAACGTGGCCCGGAGGCGCGGCGAGGCGATGGCAGCGGCGAGCTGCTCGCGCGGGACGGCGCGCGCGCCGCGCTGGCGACCCGCCGCGCCGATGCGCACGGCGACCTCCAGCGTCGAGGCCCCGTCCTCCAGCCGCAAGAGGCCGCTGGTCCCCTGCATATAGAGCGTATAGAGCAGACGCAGCGGCGGCAGGGCCTCCTCGCCGCGGCGGTTCAGCGCAGGCAGCTCGGTGGTGACGCGGCTGGCGTCCCGAGGCGCGGGGTTGTCCGGGTAGGCGGCGACCTGGGTCTGGCTGGGCACGACCCGGGCCGAGGTCGCGAAGAGCGACCCCGAAGGAGCCGCCGGCTCCGCGCGGTGCGGCGTCTGGATCCCCAGGATCACCCCCAGGCGGCGGCTCAGCTCCAGCGCCTGCAGCGGCGGCGAGATGAAGCGCGTGAAGCCCGTCATCCGGGCGAGGCTGCTCTCCTCTCCGGCGTCCTGGGGATCGATCAGCAGGATGGGGACGATATGCTCCCCGGCGCGGCGGAAGAGGTCGTCCGTGTCCAGGACAGACTCCAGCCCGCGGCTCAAGAGGAGGCGGGTGCTCAGGAAGACCAGCACCTGCTCGGCCTCTCCCAGCCCCGAGGCGAGGCGGACCAACATGTGGAGCGTCCGGAGATCCTGGACATGCTCCACGGTGGTGATCCGGTGGCTCCCCAGAGCGAGCTGGACCTCATTGTAGAGCGCAGGGCTCTCCGTTGCGACGAGCGCTCGCGACATGGGCGCCTGACCTTGCCTCCAGGTTGACCGGGACGGGGCGGTGCAGCTTCACAGCACACACAACGCCCTATCTTGTACACCGGGCCCCATCCTGTCAATCACCCCGCACCTCACCCGCCCAGGCGGCTCAGCTCCCGCTCGATCTCCTTGCGGTTGGAGGCGTCAGGCTTCATGTCGAGGTAGCGACGGAAGCTCTGCGCCGCCTTCCCGCCGTTGCCGTTGTCCCGATGCAGGAAGCCCAGCATCTCAAAGGCCTCCGGCTCCTCCAGCCCCAGCTCGATGGCACGCTCCAGCGAGCGGATCGCCTCGGGGCGCTTGCGCTGGTAGGTGTAGGCCCGCCCCACCTGGAAGTGCGCCCGGGGGAGGTCGGAGCGCTGCTTGAGCGCCCGCTCGTAGAGCGCGATGGCCTCCTCGTACTTCCGCTCATCAAAGAGGGTGTCCCCCAGCGAGAGCATCGCCCCGACGTGGTCGGGCTGGGTCCGCAGGACCTGGATCAGATCCTCCTTGGCCCGGCGGTAGTTGCCCTCCATCGCGAGGATGCGGCCGCGCCGATAGAAGAGCTCCGGGTTGACCTTGCCGTAGTCGGGCGCGTAGCGCTCGACGTTGTTGTACTCCTCCAGCGCCTGGGTCAGGTTGCCGTTCTTCTCCAGGGCGTAGCCCAGATAGAAGCGATACTCCCCGTTGCTGGGCGCCTCGTCCAGCACCGCGCGGAAGACCTTCATCGCCTGCGTGTACTCCTTCTTCTCGAAGTCCACACGCCCCGCATAGAAGTACGCGTCCTGGTAGGACGGCTGGAGCTGGTACGCCTTGAGGAACTGCTCCTTGGCCGTGTCCATGTTGTTCCAGCGGAAGTAGGCCAGGCCCCGCTTGAAGACGAAGGCCGGGTCCTTGGGGTAGCGCTCGATCAGGCGATCCACCTGCTCGATGCTGCGCTCATACTGGCCGGCTTCGCGGAAGACGTCCGCCAGCAGGATCGTCAGCGGCACGTCGTCGCTCTTGGACTCCGCGAAGGGCTTGAGCAGCTCCAGCGCCTGCTTCGCCTCGCCTTTGCCCAGGTGGTAGCGGGCCAGCGCCAGGCGCGCGTCCAGGTTCGAGGCGTTCAGCCCCATCGCGCGCTTGAGGAGCTTGAGCCCGCGCTCCTCCTCGCGGAGCATCATCCACGCCCGCCCCAGCTCCACCAGCATGTCGGGGTCGCCCAGGCCGGTGCTCTGCTCGGTCTCCTCCAGCAGCTTGCGGGCGTCCGCCTTCTTGTTCTCCCGCATCATCAGCGTCGCCAGCCGCACGCGCGCCTTGGGGAAGGCCGGGTCGATCTCCAGCGCCTTGCGGTAGCCCTGCTGAGCCTCGAACCAGTTGCCGCGCTGCTCGTGGATCTGGGCGAGGTAGTAGGGGAACTTGGGGTCGGTGGGGAACGAGGACGAGCCCTGCTCCAGCATCGTGATGGCTTTGTCGTATTGCTCCAGGCCAATGTGAGAGATCACGACGCTCAGCATGACCTCGGGATCCTTGGCCGAGAGCTGCGCGTTGGTCGTGAAGAAGTTCAGCGCCTCCTCATAACGACCGTTGCGGAAGAACTCCTGACCCAGCTCCTTCAGCGCCGCCGTGTTCGTCGGGTCCAGCTTCAACGCCTCGGTGAGCTGCGTGACCGCGGCCTCGGACTCGCGCCGCGCCACGTGCACCTGACCCAGCAGGAGGAAGCCTGCCGAGCGCTCCTGGGGCGTCGTCGCGCTCGCCAGCTTCTCCGCCACGGGGCGCGCGTAGCTCTCCGCCTTCTCCAGATCCGCCGAGAGATACGCCAGCCGACCCGCCAGCAGGAGCGACGGCACGTGCTCCGGAGCGGCCTTGAGCGCAGCGTCCAGCGCCTTGCGCGCCTCGCCGGTGTCGTTCACCCGCTGCGCCATCACCCCCATGAAGTAGCGCGGCGCCGGAGCGTCAGGCGCCAGCTTCGCCGCCGCCTCCAGGTGGGTCAGGCTCCGCTTGCGCCGATCAGACCCCTTGCGCTCCTGGAGCACCTCCTCTGTCATGTCGAAGTCTTCGCCGCCTGCCTTCTCCTCGCCGCCTGCCTGCTCCTCGCCGCCCGGCTCCTCGCCGCCCGGCTCCTCCGGCTTCGGCTCCTCGACCTTCGGCGCCTCGGGCTCGTCCGGCGGCGCGTCCGGCGGCGCCATCAGCTCGCTCAACCCCAGGACCAGGTGCGCCATGTAGGCGTAGCGCTCGTCCTCGGTGAGCGGCTTCATCGTCTCCTCCGCCGCCTTGCCCTGCCCTCGCAGCACCGCCAGCGCGCCGCGACCCATGCGGGAGCCCGGATCGTCGCCGGTGAGCCGAGCCTCCATCCCCTCCATATTCTTGCGATAGCTCTCCTGCTCCGGCTCGTGGGCCAGCCCCACCAGCCACGCCGCCATCATCTCGCCGCGCACGCTGGGATCGTCCGGGCGCTCCGCCAGCTTGCGCCCGTGCTCATCCACATACGCCCGGATCGCCAGCGTCGTGTCTGCGCGCAGCCCCGAAAAATCCATCTCACCCGCCGCCACCGGGCGCTGCACCGGCTCCCCGCTCGTCTGCCCCCCCGCCACCGGCGGCGCGCTCCCGCCGCCGCCCGTCAGCAGGTTCATCCCGAAGTAGCCATACTCGGTCTGCCCCAGGATCAGCCCGCCCACCACCAGCAGCGCCACCGCCAGCAGCACGATGGCGATCATCAACACCTTGTTGTTCCCGCCGCTGCCCACACGCGCCGGAGACGCCTTGGACGCCCCCTTGCCGCCCTCGGCAGGCGGCGCGTAGGCCGGCAGCTCCTCCGCGTCCAGCTCCCCGTCGTAGCTGACGCTGGGCTCCGGCGCAGCCACCTGCGCCGGACGCGGACGCTGCGGCGGCGCCGCAGGCGTCGGCGGCGCCGCAGGCGCCGCCTGCGACCCGACCGCCTGGCCCCACCGACCGTCCGGAACCTCGCCGCCACCCCCCAGCCCCATCACCGAGCGGTACTCCTGCGCGTCCACACCCGCGGTCGCCTCGTCGCGGTGCTTCACGCCGAACGCCGACTCGTAGCCATCGCCGCCTGCCCGCGTGCGATCCTGGTACTCGGCCCGCGCGCCAAACTCGTCCTCGCTCTCCATCCCCCGACGCGGCGGCGCCGAGAAGGGATCGCTCTCCAACGGATCGTCGAAGAGATCGTCGCCGCTCCCGCCCAGCGCGCCGCGTGACCCCGGCAGCTCCGCGCCCGCTGGACGCGGCAGCTCCGCGCCCGCCGGACGAGGCAGCTCCGCGCCCGCGCCGCGCGACATCGGCAGCTCGCCGCCTCGCGGCGCCGGCAGCTCCGCGCCCGCACCACGGCTCCGCGCGCGGGGCAGCTCGACGCCGCCACCAAGCGCCGCCGGCAGCTCCGGGCTCTCCGAGAACGCCGCCGGCAGCTCCGCCAGACCGCCCCGCGCGCGCGGCAGCTCCGCGCCGCTGCTCAACATCTCCTCAAAGCTCACGCCACCGCCCCGCAGCCCCGCAGGAGCCGGCAGCTCCGCCTGCATCCCGCCGCGCGGCATCGGCAGCTCCGCGTCATCCATGAACGGATCGGGCAGCTCCGCGCCAGGCAGACCCGGCAGCTCCGCCCCGTCCCACACCGCACCATCCCCGCCATAGTCCAGCTCAAAGGGGTCCGGAAGCTCGCCGCCCACCGCCCGCGGCAGCTCCGGCGCCTCCACCTTCCGCCCCCCCGCCCCCAGCGGTCGCGGCAGCTCCGGCACATCCATCTGAAGCGCGAAGCCCGAGAGATCCCCGTCCGGTACCCCCGGGATCTCCAGCGAGAAGTCCTCGACACCCCCCAGATCACCCCCCTCGATCTCCAGGCTGAAGCCCGTCGAGAGATCCAGCCCCGAGCCCAGCTCCACATCCTCCACTGGAGCCATCCCCCTCGCCCGCATCGACCCCTCGCTCC
This sequence comes from Myxococcota bacterium, assembly GCA_963169075.1. GTDB lineage: Bacteria > Myxococcota_A > Bradymonadia > Bradymonadales > CAUJGC01. The sequence continues at coordinate 5,216 of CAUJGC010000541.1, read as the reverse complement.
CAGGCCCCTCCGTGGACCCGGGACGCCCAAGAAAGCGCGTCGAACCCCCGGGCGCCACACCCGAGCGCATCTTGATGAACGCGTCAAACTCATCCACCGACGTCAGCGGGGACCACCGCGTCTTGTCCGTCGAGAGCATCTCCGTGCCTGCCAGCTTCGACGTCCGCAGCATCTGGAGGATCGCCGCCGTGTCAAAGGGCCCCATCACCTGACCGCCCGCTGCCCGGATATAATAACCCGAGCCCACCTCCTCCTCGCCCTGACCGCCGCCCAGGAAGGTCACCCCGCGCAGCCCGAGCCGCGTCGAAGCCGGCGCCGGCTGCGCCACATCCTCCAGGTCCCCCGGCGAGATGTGGAAGGTGTGCAGGCACTTGGAGCACTTCATGTCCAGCCCCGAGAGATGGACGCGGTCAGGCTGAACATTGTAACCGGCACCACACTTGGGGCACTTGACGCTCATCGTCCTTCCTTGCTTGGCTTCGCACGCAGCCGCACGCCCACTTCGGGCGACCTCGACACTCGGAGCTGCGCGACATCTCCTCGGAGCATCCCAACCCGAAACTACACCGACCCCGCCCGGCGCACAAGTCCACTCCAGCCCTTGTGAAACACGACCCCCTGTGCTCCAATCCCCACCCGCGCGACGCGACGACTGGACGCGCCAACACAACCCCAGGTGCCCGGACCCGCATGACCCCCCTCCCCGATCCTGACGAACACGCCCCCGACGAGCGGCCCACCACACCCCGGCGACTCGCCCTCGAGATCGCCCTCCTCTTCATCGCCAGCCTCGTCCTCACACGACTCCTCAGCGATCTCGCCAACATCTCCAGCCTCGTCTCCGAATACCTCTTCACCCTCGTCGCCGCCGTCTTCCTCCTCCTCCCCTGGCTCGCCCTCAACAGACGACGCGCCTCCTTCACACAACACGCCATGACCTGGGACGGCTGGCCGCGAGCCACCCTCGCCGCCCTCGCACTCACCGCGCTCACCTTCGCCCCCTTCGCCGCAGGCTACCACCTCTGGCGCACCCGCGTCCTCGAACACACCTTCCAGCCCGACCTCGACAACTACAGCCAGCTCCCCCTCACCCTCGAAGGACGACCCCACCAGCTCGCCACGCCCGGACGACCCGAGATCCTCATCTGGCGCGAAAGCAACGACCTCACCATACAATGGTCCACGCCCGCCCGGGACGCCTCCCTCCAGATCGACCTCGACGCACCCGGCGCCACCCTCCTCCTCCCCCGCGGCAAGCAGCACGCCCGCGACCCCGAGATCCGCGCCCAGGGACGCGCCACCGATCACCTCACCCTCCGCTCCAGCACCCAGGCCCCCACCACGCGCTTCGTCACCCTCCGACTCCACAACGCCGACGACCTCACCCTACGCTTCACCCTCGACGGTAAACCCGCGCCGCCACAGGCCCTCAAGCTCGGACCCCAACGCCTCCCCCCCGACCAGATCGGCGCCTGGGACCCCGCACGCGGCGCCCTCACCCTCTCACGCTCCGCCTCCTGGATCCCCCTCATCGTCCTCGCCCAGCTCCTCCTCGTCGCCTTCCCCGAAGAGTTCTTCTACCGCGGCTACCTCCAGACCTCCCTCCAGCGACTCCTCCCCTGGCGCCTCGACCTCAAGATCGTCCACACCTCCGCAGCCATCCTCCTCACCTCCGCCCTCTTCGCCATCGGACACGTCGTCATCGACCCCAGACCCCAGCGCCTCGCCGTCTTCTTCCCCTCCCTCCTCTTCGGCTTCCTCCGCGACCGCACCCACACCCTCGTCGCCTGCATCGTCTACCACGCCGCCTGCAACCTCATGGTCGAAGCCCTCGCACCCCACTACCTCCTCCCCTGAGCCCGCACCCCATGCCCCAGACCAACCCACGCCCCGTCGCCTTCTTCGACCTCGACGAGACGCTCCTCGCCGTCAACTCCGCACGACTCTGGGCGCGCCACCTCTGGCAACAAAAACAGGTCTCCCACCTCCAGCTCGCCCGCTTCTTCGCCTACCTCCTCCGCTACAAGCTCGCCCTCATCGACGCAGAGAAAATCGCCGCCCTCGCCGCTGAACAGCTCCTCGATCGCGTCGAAGACGACCTCCGCGCTCAGGTCCACGCATGGTACGACCTCCACGTCCAACAACACCTCTACGCCGAAGGACGCGCCCTCGTCGATGAACACCGACGCCAGGGACACGCCCTCGTCCTCCTCACCGCCGCCAGCCCCTACCTCGCTGAGCGCGTCCTCCAGGACCTCCGCCTCGACTTCGCCCTCTCCACGCGACCCGAGGTCCTCCACGGACGACTCACCGGAAAGCTCATCCAACCCCTCTGCTACGGCGAAGGCAAGATCACCTGGGCCGAACGGCTCGCCCAGGAGCAACACCTCGATCTTGATCACTCCTTCTTCTACACCGACTCCTTCACCGATCTACCCATGCTCCGACGCGTCACCTTCCCCGTCGCCGTCAACCCCGACCCCAGGCTCCGCCGACTCGCCCTCCGCGAGGGCATCCCCGTCCGACACTTCAAGGCCTGAGCCCACCCGACACGCCTTTTTTTCAAGAACGAAGGGGTACCTCTTCCACTCCGCGCGGGACCGCCTTATAATCCGAGGTTGACATTTCTGGTCTACGGCGCACGCCACCGCCTCAGGAGTCCACACCATGGCCGAACCCACCGCTGAAAAGCTCTCCCCCCAGCAAGAAGTCGCTCCCCCCGTTCAGGAGGCCGTCCAACAGGTCGCCCCCACCCCCGAAAAAACAGACCCCCAGGTCGCCGCCGTACAGGCCGAGCTCGACAAGATGAGCAACGAGGACCTCCTCAACCTCATCGAGTCCGCCTACAAGTCCGACGCCGTCGCCAACCAGGCCACCATCCAGAAGGCCACCGAGCTCCTCAACGCACGCGGCGCCGGCAAAGAGGCCGCCGCCAAGCTCCAGGAGGTCCGCTCCACCTCCTGGCGCAACCTCCTCGGGGACTTCATCGGCGGAGAGCTCTACAGCCTCATCTCCGAACACGTCGAGGTCGATGACCTCCAGGGCTACGCCCACGAGGCCCTCGACGGCGCCCTCGGCGCCCTCATCGGACAGTTCGACAAGCTCGGCCTCGACGGCCAGGGCACCGCCGCCCTCGAAAAATTCGCCACCGCCCTCGCGGACTCCGCCGTCAAGGCCGGCGACAAGTGGCTCGCCTCCGAGAGCGGGCAGAGCATCCTCGGCAAGATCTCCCACTGGGTCGACGAAAACCCCGCCCTCGTCCTCCTCGGCGTCGTCATCGCCGCCGCAGGCGCCATCGCCGCCGATATGCCCATCCCCGAGCTCAAGACCAAGCTCAACATCACCAAGGGACTCACCGCCGACGTCTCCGCCCAGCTCGGCTCCCTCCGCAACATCGCCCTCGAAGCCGCCAAGCTCGACCTCCAGTACGTCAAGGGACGCTTCACCGCCAAGGCCGGCGTCGAAAAAACCGACAAGGGCGTCGGCGGCTCCGCCTCCGTCCGCTACGGCGACAAGGACAACTTCGTCCAGACCGGCGGCTCCATCGACCCCGACGGAAAGCTCGTCATCGACCTCAACGCCGCCATCCAGCAGGGCCTCCTCTCCGGCAAGATCGGCGGCTCCACCGAGGTCGGCACCGGCAACTACAACGGCACCCTCAACCTCCGCTACGGCGACCAGAGCAACTTCCTCTCCCTCGACTCCCAGCTCAAACAAGAGGGCAACACCCTCACCTCCAACCTCGGCCTCAGCGGACAGGCCCTCTTCGGAAACGACCAGAACAACCTCAAGCTCAACGGCGGCCTCGGCCTCCAGAACGGCGACCTCACCCAGCAGCTCGGCGCCTCCGGACGCTACCAGCTCAACGACAACACCCACCTCTTCGGCGACGTCAAGTACGACGGCAACAACGTCACCGGCGGACTCGGCACCACCACCGCCTTCGACGCCTTCAAGCTCACCCAGCAGGTCGGCAAGGACGCCAACGGGCTCTTCGCTCAGAACCAGTTCGGCTACCAGAGCAACGGCCTCAACCTCAGCCTCGACACCAAGGACATCGGCGCCAACGGCTCCATCGACACCGTGAGCGCCGAGCTCGGCTACACCGTCCCCCAGCTCGCCGCCATCATCGTCAAGTACGGACGCTCCCTCGACGGCACCCAGACCGGCTCCGTCGAGGTCAAGCACGACGGCGAGAACTTCGACGCCTCCGGAAAGGTCTCCCACGACGGCACCAACACCCGCGCCGAGGGCAAGGCCTCCTACACCAAGGGCGACTGGGTCGCGGAGCTCTCCGCGGGCGCCAACCTCACCACCGGGGAGCTGGAGACCCTCTCCGCCAAGCTCGGCTTCCGGGACCCCAAGGAGTTCCAGGCCTTCTCCATCTCCCTCGCCCGCTCCACCCAGGGCCAGGTCTCCACCACCACCCTCTCCGCCATGTTCGAGGCCCAGCTCGGCTCCTTCATGGTCCGCGGCACCGCCGACGCCGCCTGGAAGTCCACCGGTGAGCAGAGCTACAACGGCTCCATCCTCGCCGCGCGCCAGCTCAACCCCGACTGGGCCCTCATCGGCGGCGCCAGCGCCAGCTACAACAGCCTCACCGGGCGCACCAACGTCATCCCCCAGATCGGCGCCCAGTATAAGAACATCCCCATCACGGTCGGCTACGACTTCCAGAACCAGGGCGTCGTCGTCGGCATCACCATCCCCTTCGGGCGCTGATCCCAGCCCCCGGCGCTGAGACCCGAGCGAGCGACAACGACCTGTTGTCGCTCGCTCGCGTTTCTTGACCCCCCATCACCCCACCCGCCGCACCCGATACACCTCCGCAGCCTCCACCCACGGCCCCCACGCGCCCTCCAGCGCCGACGCCGCCGCCTCATCCCAGGCCGACGACCACCCCACCAGCCGCCCCGGATGCCCGATCACCGGCAGCAGCGCGCCGCCCGCCAACGTCGGCACCTCCTCCACGCCGGGCAGCGACGCCTCGGGGCGCGGCCCGCTCCGACGATCCGACCGCGTCGTCACCGTCGCGTCCGCTGTGACCGTCAACAACACCCCCCCACCCTCCCACACCGGCGCCGGCCCACCGCCCCACACCGCCCCCGCCACCCGCGGCAGCCCCCCCCCCCCGCGCGCCCGCGCCCGCCACCCCGCGCCCGTCACCCCCGCCACCCCCGCCGCCTTCGCGTCCGCACCCCGCGCCCCGGACCCAA
>CAUJGC010000540.1 GCA_963169075.1 Myxococcota bacterium | reverse complement strand
CCCGGGGGGGACCGGCCCCGTTCGTCCTGCGAAGCGACGCGGAGCAGGACGTTCCGGGGCGGGGGGGGTTGCCGTCACGGGGGGGACCGGCCCCGTTCCGCCGACGAAGCGTAGCGCAGTCGGCGGTTACGGGGCCGGGGGGGTCAGCGTCACCACCGTCTCCACATGGGCGGTCTGCGGGAACATATCGACGGGCTGGATGGCGGCGGGGTGGTAGCCGAGGCGGCGCAGCTCGACGAGATCGCGGCCCAACGCCTCCGGGTTGCAGGAGACGTAGACGAGGCGTCGCGGCTGGATGGCGTGGATGTGCTGGAGGGCCTTGGGGTGGAGGCCGGAGCGCGGCGGGTCCAGGACCGCCACGTCCGCGCCGCGGACGCGCGCGCCGAGGGGGCCTTCCAGGGTGGCGCCGACGTCGCCTGCGATGAACTCGGCGTGGGTGATGGCGTTGGCCCGGGCGTTGCGGTTGGCGCCCTCGACGGCGTCGGGCTGAAGCTCGACGCCGACGATCTCGGCGGCGAAGGGCGCCATGCAGAGGCCGATGGTGCCGGTGCCGCAGTAGAGGTCCAGGACGCGGGAGGCCGGGGCCTCCAGGAGCCCGGTGGCCTGGAGGACCTCGCGGTAGAGGACCTCGGCCCCCAGGGGGTTGGGCTGGAAGAAGGCGCGGGGGTGGACCTCGAAGCGGAGGGCGTGCCCGCCGGGGAGGTGCAGCACCTCGTGGTAGACCCCCGGCCCGTGGAGGACCTGGGAGATCAAGGTGGTGCGCTCGCCCCGCACCGCGCGGTGCTGGGTCCAGACCGCCGAGGTCAGCGGGGCGCCTGCGGCGTCGGCGGCGTCGAGGGCCGCCTGGAGGAGCGCCTGGGCGGTGCCCAGGGGATCGGGGGTGGGGGCCTCGTGGGAGGTGGTCAGCTCCACCAGGCGCTCGCCGGTGCGGAGGCCCTCGCGCCAGGTCAGGGTGCGGAGCCAGCCCGAGCCGTCCTGGGGGCGGAAGGGGGGCAGGGCCAGGGCCTCGGCGGCGTCCTGCACGGCCTGGCTGACGATCACCGCCGGGTCGGAGACGAGGTGGCAGGCCCGCTGGCGGAGGATGTCCCAGCGTCGCCCCACCGGGTGCAGCCCCAGCGCCAGGCGCCCGGCGCCGTCGCGCCCGAACGAGAACTCCATCTTGTTGCGGTACGCCCACGGGCGCGGCGACGGGAGCACCGGCGGGATGGAGGCCGGGTCGATCTGCGCGCGGCTGAGGGCCCGGGTCACCAGGCCGTGCTTCAGCGCCAGCTGGTCCTCGTAGCCGAGCGCCTGGAGGGCGCAGCCGCCGCAGGGGTGGACCTCCTCGGTGAGGTGGACGCAGCGGGGGGTGATCCGCTGCGGCGACGGGGTCAAGAGCGCGTCGATGCGGCCCACCACCACCCCCTGCTTGCAGGAGCCGACGTCCACCCGGAGGCGATCCCCCGGCAGCCCGCCCCGGACCTCCACCCGCAAGCGGCGCGGCGCCCGCTGCGGCCCCACCCTGACGTCCAGGCTCCCCAGGCCGCACCCGTCCGTGTCCACTCCCTCGATCTCGACCTCCAGCAGGTCGCCGCGGCGCGGGTTGCGCTCCAGATCCAACGTCATCGCCAAGCTCCTCTCGATCTGATCGATACACAGGGATGGGCTCAGCCCGGGCGGGGAGCGCCCAGGCGAGGGAGGCACGGTCTTAGCCCGACCTCCTCGCAGTGGCAACCCCCCCGGCTGCGTAACCGCCGACATCGCTTCGCTCATCGGCGGAACGCAGCCGGTCACGGGGGGGACCGGGGCCGTGCGCCAGGCCGAGCAGGCCAGGCGTTACGGCCCCGGGGGGGTCCGCAAGGGTCGCTTGAAAGCCTCCACATATCCGGCTAAGTTGCGCACGGCCCCCCAGGGGCCCCAAGCCTGAGGAGATGCTCATGACGTCCGCTCGCCTTCGCCGCCTCCACCTCCTGCCGCTCGTGCTCCTGGCGCTGACCGTCCTCTCCGCCTGCGGGGACGAGTCCTCGGGGGGGGACGATGACAACAACAGCTCCAACAACAGCGTCAACAACGCGCCAAACAACAGCGTCAACAACGCACCGAACAACAGCGTCAACAACGCGCCGAACAACGCGCCGAACAACGCGCCGAACAACGCGCCGAACAACGCGCCGAACAACAACGCGCCCAACAACAGCACCAACAACAACAGCACCAACAACAACAGCACCAACAACGGCACCAACAACGGCACCAACAACCCGGGCAACGACGGGACGCCGCGCGAGCATGTCCTGCCGCCCACGGAGGTGTGCGGCGCGGTGCAGGCTCCTGCGAGCGGCGTCTGCGAGGCCAGCGGCAACGGTCGGAACGTGGTGCTGGAGGGGACGGTCCTGGGGCTGGACAAGGTGTATGAGGGGGGGCAGGTCGTCTACAACGCCTCGGGGCAGATCACGTGCGTGGGCTGCGGCTGCGCGGCGACGCCGGAGGCCGCAGACGCGGTGACGATCCGGTGCGGCGACGCGGTCATCTCGCCGGGTCTCATCAACGGCCACGACCACATCACCTTCACGCAGAACTCGCCGGGGCGCTGGGGCGACGAGCGTTACGAGCACCGGCACGACTGGCGCCGGGGGCTGCGGGGGCACACGGAGATCCCGGCCTCGAGCGGCGCCAGCGCGGACGAGATGCTCTGGGGCGAGCTGCGGCAGGCGATGACGGGGACGACGTCGCTCTCGGGCTCGGGCGGCACGGGTGGGCTGCTGCGGAACATCGATCAGGCGAGCAACAACGAGCGGCTCGGGCAGCCGGCGGTGGAGCTGGACACCTTCCCGCTGGATGACATGGACGGGGACCTGCTGACGGGGAGCTGCGCCTACCCGGCGCTGCCCAACACGGGCGTCCTGAACGAGGACGCCTACTCGCCCCACGTCTCGGAGGGCATCGACGAGGAGGCGCGCAACGAGTTCCGCTGCCTGGTCTCGGAGGCGGGCGGCGGGGTGGACGTGGTGTCGGGCAACAGCGCCTTCATCCACGGCGTGGCGCTGCTGCCGCCGGACGGCGCGGAGATGGCGCGGGAGGGCGGCGCGGTGATCTGGTCGCCGCGCTCGAACGTCTCGCTCTACGGCAACACGGCGTCGGTGACGATGCTCCACGCGCAGGGGGTGCTGCTGGGGCTTGGGACGGACTGGACGCCCAGCGGCTCGGTCAACATGACGCGGGAGCTGGCGTGCGCGGACTACCTCAACAGCACGCACTACTTCAACTACTTCTCGGATCATGAGCTCTGGCTCATGGCGACCTACAACAACGCGGCGGCCTTCGCGCTGGATGACGCCATCGGCTCGCTGGCGGAGGGGCTGATCGCGGACGTGGCGATCTACGCGCGCGGCGCGGCGCCCAACCCCTGGCGGGCGGTGATCGACGCGACCCCCGAGACGACGGCGCTGGTCCTCCGGGGCGGGGCCCCGATCTACGGGGAGCCGGCGGTGGTGACGGCGGTGCCGGTGGGGGACATGTCCTGCGACACGATCGCGGGCGGGGTGTGCGGCGCCAGCCGGAGCTTCTGCGCGCAGCGGAGCGGCGGCGAGGTGAGCTTCGCGTCGCTGGCGTCCGCGAACAACGGGAACTACGCGCTCTTCTTCTGCGATGAGCCGACGAACGAGCCGACCTGCGTGCCCTTCCGCAACACCGAGTACGACGGGACGCCCAGCGATCTGGATCGGGACGGCGACGGGCTGGGCAACGACGAGGACAACTGCCCGCACTACTTCAACCCGATCCGCCCGCTGGACAACGGCCGCCAGGCGGACTTTGACAACGACGGGCTGGGGGACGCCTGCGACCCCTGCCCGCTGGACGCGAACACCACGGAGTGCTCGGTCCCCAGCGCCTACGATCCGGACGGCGACGGCATCGTCGGCCCGGCGGACAACTGCCCCGGCGTCGCCAACGCGGACCAGCTCGACGGCGACAGCGACGGCAAGGGCGACGCCTGCGACGCCTGCCCCGAGGAGGCCAACCCCGGCAGCCTGGGCTGCCCGGCGAGCATCTACGCGATCAAGCAGCAGCTGGTGGGCGACGGGGAGACGGTGGTGGTGGAGGGCATCGTGACGGCGCAGGCCGACCCCCGCTTCTTCATCCAGGTGGCCGAGGCGGATCGGGACACGTCGCTCCTGGCGCGCTTCAGCGGCCTCTACGTCTTCATCCCGGGCAACAACCCCAACGGCATCGCGCTGCCGGCGGTGGGTGACCGGGTGCGGGTCAGCGGCGCGGTCAACGACTTCTTCGGCCAGCTCCAGCTGGACACGGTGACCTCGGTGGAGGTGGTGGCCTCGAACCAGCCGGTCCCGGCGCCGGTGGAGCTGACCACCGCCGAGCTGGACAGCCTGGCGCCGACGACGGCGGCTTGGGAGGGCGTCCTGGTCCGCACCATGGGGACCGTCACCGCGCTGAACCCGGACAACCTGCCCAGCTCGGGCAACGACACCACGATGCGCTTCCTCCTGGGCGACGCGGCCTGGGTGGACACCTTCATGACCGCCTTCGATCCCTTCCCCTCGCAGGGGGACGAGCTGGCGATCACGGGTGTGCTGCGCTACGCCAACAACCGCTACAAGCTCAGCCCCCGCACCACCGACGACGTCGACTACCTCAACGCCGCCGAGGCCGAGCTGGCCAGCCTGAGCGACGGCCCCATCTTCGTCGAGGTGGGCCTGGACAGCGACGGGCACCCCGACCTGACGGTGACGCTGACCCGCACGGTGGTGGGGGAGAGCCTGACCCTGGGCCTCTCCAGCAGCGCGCCGGGCGTCATCAGCGTCCCCGCCACCCTCACCATCCCCAACGGCGAGCGCAGCGCGACGGTCCCCCTGACCGGCGTGACGCCAGGCGAGGCGATGGTGACGGTGACGCTGGGCGACACGAGCCTCACCGCGGAGGCCTTCGCTCTTGGTCCCAACCGCGAGCCGTTCGTCGCCGGGTTCTCCCCCGACCCCGTCTCCGTCTCGGTGGGCGGGACGACGACCGTCACCGTCACGCTCCTGGTCCCGGCCCCGGCGGACGGCTACACCCTCACCCTCCGGGCCCGGGGCGCCAACGCGGAGCCCGTCACCGCGGACTTCACCATCCCGGCGTGGAGCGACGAGGGCACCTTCAGCGTCCGCGGCCTGAGCCTCGGCGCCGACGTGGTGGAGGTGATCTACAACGGTGATGTGAACTCGGTGGACGTCAACGTGGTGGACCGCCCCATGCTGGGGCTCATCATCTCCGAGGCGCTCATCAACCCCTCCAGGACCGATGACGACCAGCACGAGTGGATCGAGCTCTACAACGGGACGGGCGCGGCCATCGACCTCTCGGGCTACAGCCTGGGCAACGGCGGCAGCGACTACACCTACTCCCGGGTCCAGCTCTCCGGGGTGATCCCGGCGGGTGGCTGCTTTGTGGTGGGCGGGCCGCTCTCCGACGCGGTGAGCTTCAACGCCCCCTTCAACCAGGCCATCGACTTCAACCCGGACTTCCAGAACGGCAACAGCCCGGCTGACGGCGTCGCCCTCTTCAACATCCCGGCCAACCAGATCGACGCGGACAGCGTCCCGGTGGACGCGCTCATCTACGGCGGCAACAACAGCAACAACCTCCTGGATGAGACGGGCGCGGTCGGTACGGCCGACGTCGCCAACTCCGGCAACAACTCCACGCTGGAGCGTCAGGCGGGCGGCTGGATGATCCAGGCGACGCCGACGCCGGGCCGCTGCGAGCCGCTCTTCTGAGCGGGGTAGACGGGGGTCTGGGGGCGCTGCCCCCAGCCGCCCGAGGCATCCCCAAAAACGGG
>CAUJGC010000539.1 GCA_963169075.1 Myxococcota bacterium | reverse complement strand
AAAAAAAAACACCAAATACATCAAATCTTTCTTTGTTTTTTTTTTTTGGGGGGCCCCCCCCCGGCGGCCGGGGGCGCGCCGCCCCCGGACCCCCATTCACAGCAGCCCCGATGAGGCTGATTTTTTGAGCGGGCTTTTGTTTTTGTTCAAGGTCGTGTAGGGTGTGCGGGCCGATCGAGCCTCGGCGCGCTGCGGAGCGCGCGGGGAGATGGAGGAGCTGTGCCGGGCCGACGCCCGTTGGGACGAGGAGACGCTGGAGTGGGTGGGGCTGTGGCCGCTCTGGGGCTACAGCCCCGAGAGCTTCGCGCGGGCGCAGCGGAGCTTCGCCGCCGCCGGGGAGGTCCTCGCCGCCGCGCCCGCAGTGGCGGCGCGCACCCTGGGCCCGGCTGGCGCCCAGCGCGCCGCGGCCCTCGCCGCCGCCTGGGCCCCGGAGGCACGCCTCGCCGGGGGCTGGGGCGCGTGGCTGCGCCGTCGCGGCCACGCCGAGGTGGATCGCCTGGGAGAGCACCGCTGGATCGCCCGCGCCACCTCCGGCCCCTGGGCTGCCGCGCTCGCCGTGATGGGATCGCCGCCGCCGTGGCTCTATGGCGAAGGCGCCGCCGAAACACTGCGTCGCCCCCTCACCGAGGTGCTGGCGGTGGTCGGGACGCGCCGCTGCGACGCGCGCGGCGCCTCCGTCGCCGCCGAGATCGCCACCGCCGCCGCCGAGGCCGGCTGGGTGGTCAGCTCCGGCGGGGCGCTCGGGGTGGACACCGCCGCACACGAGGCGACCCTGGCCGCAGGCGGCGCCGGGCTGGTAGTGCTCGGGGTGGGGCTGGAGCACCCCTATCCCACCAAGAACATCCCGCTCTTCCGACGCCTCGCCGCCAGCGGCGGCGCCGTGATCACCCCCTTCCACCTGGACTCCGGCGCCAGCCGCTACCACTTCCCGCGCCGCAACGCGGTGCTGGCGGCGCTCTCAGGGGCGACGGTGGTGGTGCAGGCCGGCATCCCCTCCGGGGCGCTCTCGACGGCAGAGCACGCGCTCCGCTACGGTCGCCGCCTCCTCGCGGTGCCCGGAGATACGGGGTGCGCGCTCGCGCAGGGCCCCAACCGCCTCCTGCTTCTTGGGGCCACCCCCCTTGTCGAGCCGCGCCGCGTGTGCTCGTTTGTCTCCTCCCCGACCCCCGGGGCGGTGGCCAGGCAGCTCGCGCTGCCTGGCCTCTCCAGCGCGGACCCCGCGAGGACACCCAGCGCCTCGCCGCCGCCCGACGGGCCGGGGGCCGCGCTCTGGGAGCACCTCTCCGGGACGCCGCGTCACGTCTCGGAGCTGGTGGCGCTCTCCCGGCGCCCGGTGGAGGAGGTGTCGCTCCTCCTGCTGGAGCTGGAGCTGGAAGGCCGCGCGTCACGGGTGGCTGGCGGGTGCTATGTGCGGAGCCAGGGTGGTGACATTTGACAGCCGCGCTGTGAAACGTCTAGTCGTGAGGTGGCCCGAGAGGTGGGCCGAGCTGCAGTGGGAGCGCTATGGGCAAGGGACTGGTCATCGTGGAGTCGCCGAGCAAGGCGAAGACGATCAAGAAGTACCTCGGAGATGGCTTTGAGGTGACGGCCTCTGTAGGCCACGTCAAGGATCTGCCGAAGAACAAGATCGGGGTGGATCTGGAGAAGGGCTTCGAGCCCGAGTACGTCACCATCAACGGCAAGGCGAAGGTCCTCAAGGAGATCCGCTCGCTGGCCAAGAAGGCCGAGGTGGTCTACCTGGCGCCGGACCCCGACCGCGAAGGGGAGGCGATCGCCTGGCACCTGGCGGAGGAGATCCGCGAGCAGAACAAGAACGTCCCTATCTTCCGCATCTTGATCAACGAGATCACCAAGAAGGGCGTGAACGACGCGCTGAGCAACCCGCAGGCGGTCAACCGGGAGCGCTTCGAGAGCCAGCAGGCGCGCCGCATCCTGGATCGCCTGGTGGGCTACTCGATCTCGCCGGTGCTCTGGGACAAGGTGAAGCGCGGGCTCTCGGCGGGGCGGGTGCAGTCGGTGGCGGTGCGCCTGATCGTGGACCGCGAGCGCGAGATCCAGGCCTTCACCGCCGAGGAGTACTGGAGCGTCGAGGCGCACCTGGAGGGCGCGGAGAAGCCGGACTTCTGGGCGCGGCTGGTCAAGAGCAAGGGCCGCAAGGCCCACGTCACCTCCCAGGCCCAGGCCGAGGCGGTGGTGGCCGATCTCCAGCAGCACACGCCCCAGGTGACCGCGATCACCCGCAAGGAGCGCAAGCGCAACCCGCCGCCGGCCTTCACCACGAGCAAGCTCCAGCAGGCTGCGGCGCAGCGCCTCCGCTTCACGGCCAAGCGGACGATGAGCGTCGCGCAGCGCCTCTATGAAGGGATCGAGCTGGGCGAGGAGGGCGCGGTCGGCTTGATCACCTACATGCGTACCGACTCGACGCGCCTCTCTAAAGAGGCGGTGGACGCCTGTCGGGTGTACATCAAGGGGACCTACGGCGACGACTACGTGCCCGCCAAGCCGCGGGTCTACAAGACCAAGAAGGGCGCCCAGGACGCGCACGAGGCGATCCGACCCACCTCGATGGAGTACCCGCCCGAGCGGATCAAGGAGCACCTGAGCCGGGAGCAGTTCCAGCTCTACCGCCTGATCTGGCAGCGCTTCCTGGCCTGCCAGATGGAGTCGGCCTGCTACGACCAGACGACCATCGACATCGAGAGCGGCGATCACCAGCTCCGGGCCACGGGCTCCATCCTGACCTTCCCCGGCTACCTCAAGGCCTACGACGACAAGGACCCCGAGGACACCGCCGGCGAAGATGAGGAAGGCGAGGGGCGGAGCCTGCCGGAGGTGAAGGAAGGCGAGGCGTTGACGTGCCACGCGATCAAGCCGGAGCAGCACTTCACCCAGCCCCCGGCGCGCTTCTCCGAGGCGACGCTGGTCAAGGAGCTGGAGGAGCAGGGGATCGGGCGGCCTTCGACCTACGCGGCGATCATCTCGACGATCCAGGACAAGGGCTACGTCGCCAAGAATGAGCAGAGCCGCTTCGCGCCGACGGAGCTGGGCTCGGTGGTGACGGATCTCCTGGTGGCGAACTTCCCCAACATCCTCGACACGAGCTTCACGGCCTCGATGGAGGAGCAGCTCGATCAGATCGAGGAGGGCGAGCGGGAGTGGACCGGGGTGCTGCGGGCCTTCTACGATCCCTTCAGCCAGACGCTGGAGCAGGCGCGCGAGGAGATGCGCAACCTCAAGCGCGAGGCGGAGGAGACGGACATCCCGTGCGAGAAGTGCGGGGCCCACATGGTGATCAAGTGGGGCAAGAACGGCTACTTCCTGGCCTGCTCGGCCTACCCCGAGTGCAAGAGCACGGCGGAGTTTGAGCGCGACGCCGACGGCACGATCCACATCAAGCGCGAGGAGCCCGAGGTGGCGGGCACGTGCGAGAAGTGCAGCCGCGATATGATCATCAAGACGGGGCGCTACGGTAGATTCCTCGCCTGTAGCGGCTACCCGGAGTGCAAGAACACCCAGCCCTTCACCATCGCGGCGACCTGCCCCAAGTGCAGCTCGCCCATCGCGGAGAAGCGCTCCAAGCGCAACAAGATCTTCTACGGGTGCACCGGCTACCCGGAGTGCAAGTTCGCGGTCTGGGACGAGCCGGTGAACCGCCCCTGCCCGGCGTGCGACGCGCCCTACCTCTTGAAGAAGGGCGCAGGCGGGACGGGCTGGGCGTGCAACGAGTGCAAGGCGACCTTCTCGTATGAGGAGCTGTCGTTGGAGTCGAGCGCGTCGGAGGCTGAGGAGTAGAAGGGGGGGTCGGGGGGGCGGGCAGGCCACCCCCCACGCG
>CAUJGC010000538.1 GCA_963169075.1 Myxococcota bacterium | reverse complement strand
ACGAGGTCAAGGCGAAGGCCAGCGCCGGGGTGGTGTATGTCGAGGTGGCGCTGGTGAAGGGGGGTGAGGTGGAGTACACGCTGACGGTGACCCCTCCGGGGGCGTGAGGTCTCCGCTGTGCGGGGGGGGGCCAAGGGGGTCTGGGGGTCACTGACCCCCAGCCGCCGGAGGCAGCTCGACCCTGGATGTGCAGGTTGGGTGTGTTTTTGTATTTTATTTGATTGTTTTTGTTGGGTGCCTCCGGCGGCCGGGGGCGAGCCGCCCCCGGACCCCCTTTTATTGCAGCTTCGTCATGGCGCGGGGGCTTCGCTGAGGACGACGAGGAGGTCGCCGGCCTCGACGCGGGCGCCGGGAGCGACGACCAGCTCGGTGACGGTGCCGGTGAGGGTGGCGCGGACGGTGGTCTCGAGCTTCATGGCCTCGACGATGGCGAGGGGCTGCCCTTCGGTGACGTGCTGCCCGAGCTGGACGGCGACGGAGAGGACGGCGCCGGGCATGGGGGCGGGGATGTGGTGGGGGAGGGTGGGGTCGGCCTTGCGTCGGGTGGGCGCGTCGGGTGCAGCGCTGCGGTCGGGGACGACGACAGAGCGGTGCTGGCCGTTGAGCATGAAGTGGACCTCGCGGGTGAAGTCGTCGCGCAGCTCTCCGACGGCGCGGCGGACGACGACGAGGGTCTTTCCGGGCTCGATGTCGAGGAGGACCTCGCGGTCGGGGTCGAGGCCGTAGAGGAAGGTCTCGGTGTCGAGGACGGCGGTGTTGCCGTGGGTGGTTCGGTAGGCGAGGTAGTCTCGGATGACCTTGGGGTAGAGGGCGTAGGAGACCTCCAGGGTGGGGGTGACGGGGGCGTCGGTGAGTCGTTCGAGGTCGGCGCGTGCCTTGTTGAAGTCGAAGTCGGGGAGGTTTGAGGAGGCGATCTCGGTGGGGAGGGGTTCGTCGGCGCCGAGGACGCGTCGTCGGAGGTCGGCGGGGAAGCCTCCTTCGGGGAGGCCGATCTCGCCGCGGAAGTAGCCGATGACGGAGGCGGGGAGGTCGTAGGGCTGGTCGGAGGCGAGGAGGTCCGCGACGGTGAGGTTGTTTCGGACGAGCCAGAGGGCGAAGTCTCCGACGACCTTGGAGGAGGGGGTGACCTTGATGATGTCCCCCAAGGCGAGGTTGACCTCGCGGTAGCGCTCGCGGATGGTGTCCCATTGGGCGGCGAGCCCGACGGCCATGGCCTGGGGTTTGAGGTTGGAGTACTGGCCGCCGGGGATCTCGTGTCGGTAGACGTCGGCGGTGGAGGCGCGGAGTCCGGACTCGAAGGGGGCGTACCCGGTGCGGACGGCCTCCCAGTAGTCGCTGAGCTGCTGGAGGAGGAGGGGGTCGGCGTCGGGTGCCCAGGGGGCGCCGTGGGCGGCTTCGACGAGGGCGTCGAGGGAGGGTTGTGAGGTGAGGCCGCTCATGGAGGCGGCGGCGGCGTCGACGACATCGACGCCGGCTTCGGCGGCGGCGAGGAGGGTGGCGACGCCGTTGCCGGAGGTGTCGTGGGTGTGGAGGTGGAGGGGGAGGTCGACCTCGGCGCGGAGGGCGCGGACAAGCTCGCCGGCCTCGCGGGGTCGGAGGAGGCCGGCCATGTCTTTGATGGCGAGGATGTGTGCGCCGGCCTCGGCGTATTGGCTGGCTTTGCGTCGGTAGTAGTCGAGGTTGTAGCGGGTGCGGTGGGGGTCGTGGAGGGAGGCGGTGAAGCAGATGGAGACCTCCGCGATGCGTCCCTGGGCGCGGACCTCGTCGATGGAGGTGCGCATGGCGTCGAGCTGGTTGAAGCAGTCGAAGATGCGGAAGACGTCCACGCCCTCCTGGGCGGCGAGCTGGATGAAGCGTCGGAGGACGTTCTCGGGGTAGTTGGTGTAGCCGACGGCGTTGGAGCCGCGGAGGAGCATCTGGAGGAGGGCGTGGGGCATGGCCTGGCGGAGGGCCTGGAGGCGCTGCCAGGGGTCTTCGCGGAGGAAGCGGAAGGCGACGTCGAAGGTGGCGCCGCCCCAGCACTCGATGGAGAAGGCGCCGGGGAGGCGTGCCTCGGTGGCGGCGGCGACGCGGAGCATGTCGCGGGTGCGGACGCGGGTGGCGAGGAGGCTCTGGTGGGCGTCGCGGAAGGTGGTGTCGGTGAAGAGGAGGCGCGGGTGTTGTCGGGTCCAGGCGGCGACGGCCTCGGGGCCCTGGCGGTCGAGGAGGCCCTTGAGGTCGGGGTGGTGGTCGGGGTGGGGGAGGGTGGGGGGGGGGGTGGGGGTCATGGTGACGGCAGGTCGGGGGAGGCGTTTTTCGACGCCTGGGGGGCCGTTCACGATGGTGTCTGCGAGGGCGTAGAGGATGCGGTTGGCGCGGTTCTGTCGTCTTGGGAACTCGAAGAGGGAGGTCTCGCGCTGGATGAACTCGGTGTCCACGTCGCCGGCGGCGAAGGTGGGGTGGTTGACGATGTTCTCCAGGAAGGGGAGGTTGGTGGCGACGCCGCGGATGCGGAACTCCTTGAGGGAGCGTGAGAGCTTGTGGACGGCCTGGTCGTGGTTGAGGGCCCAGGCGCAGACCTTGACGAGGAGGGAGTCGTAGTAGGGGAGGATCTCGGCGCCGTGCCCGGCGATGGCGCTGTCGAGGCGGATGCCGAGGCCTGCGGCGGAGCGGTAGACGCTGATGCGTCCGGTGTCGGGGGCGAAGCCTCTGGCGGGGTCTTCGGTGGTGACGCGCGCCTGGATGGCGCAGCCGCGGCGGGTGATGGCGTCCTGGGAGGGGATGTCGATGGCGGGGTGGTGGAGGGGGTAGCCCTCCGCGATGCGGAGCTGGGCGTGGACGATGTCGCGTCCGGTGATGAGCTCGGTGATGGTGTGCTCGACCTGGATGCGGGGGTTGACCTCGATGAAGTAGGCGCTGCCGTCCTGTCCGACGAGGAACTCGACGGTGGCGGCGTTGGCGAGGCCGGCCTCGCGGGCGACGCGGAGGGCGCCGTCGTAGAGGTGCTGGCGCTGCGCGTCGGTGAGGCCGAGGGCGGGTGCGACCTCGACGACCTTCTGGTGTCGTCGCTGGACGGAGCAGTCGCGTTCGAAGAGGTGGACGAGGTTGCCGTGGTGGTCCCCGAGGACCTGGACCTCGATGTGGCGGGGTCGCTCGACGTATTTTTCAAGGAAGATGTCGCCCTTGCCGAAGGCGGCGGCGGCTTCGCGCTGTGCGGCGGCGAAGCCTTCGCGGACCTCTTCGGCGTTGTTGGCGCGTCGCATGCCGCGTCCGCCGCCGCCGAACATGGCCTTGATCATGACGGGGTAGCCGGCCTGCTCCGCGAAGGCGACGGCGGCGTCGGGGGAGGGGACGGGGTCGGCGGTGCCGGGGATGACGGGGACGCCTGCGCGGATGGCGATGGCGCGTGCGGCGACCTTATCGCCCAGGCTGGCGATGGCCTCGGGCGGTGGGCCGATGAAGGTGACGCCCTCTTCGCGGCAGCGCTGTGCGAACTCGGCGCTCTCGGCGAGGAAGCCGTAGCCGGGGTGGATGGCGTCGACGCCGCGGGCTTTGGCGATCTGGAGGATGGCCTCGATGTCGAGGTAGGCCTGGAGCGGGGCGCCTTCGCCGCCGATCTGCCAGGCCTCGTCGGCCTTGTAGCGGTGGATGGAGAGGCGGTCTTCGTAGGCGTAGATGGCGACGGTGCGGAGGTTGAGCTCGGTGGCGGCGCGGAAGATCCGGATGGCGATCTCGCCGCGGTTGGCGACCATGAGGGTCTTGAAGGGGCGGATCATGGGCGGACCTCCTGCGGGGTTGGATGACGCGGCGCGTTATGCGCTGCGTCATTCTAGCAGAGCCGCCGCCTTGAGTCACTGGAGGGGTTCGACCCGGAGCTGGAAGCCGTCCAAAGTGCAGGTGTAGACGACGTTGTTTTCATCGGTGAAGAGGGTGCACTCGCTCTCCAGGGAGAAGGTGACGACGGTGTCCTGTGCGCCGCCTTGCATCTCCCAGGCGACCTGCTGGCTGTGGAGGCTGCTGGTGCCGTAGTAGGTGTGGACGATGGCGTCCGCAGGAGAGGGGACGAAGCGCGTGCTGTCATCGCTGGCGCGGGTGGCGTCGAGGGTGGCGTAGAGGAGGACGCGCTGGTTGGCCGGGACGGTGAGGGAGAGGTTGAAGGAATGGGAGGCGGCTTCGTGGGCAGGGTAGCCCACGACGTGGGCGGGGCCAGGGGGGAGGATGAGGGTGGAGTCGGGCTCGACGCGGATGATCTCTTCTTGAGGGATCTCGGTGAGGGGGATCAGGGCAGCGTGCTCCAGAGTAAAGGGCGCGCGGTGGAAGGTGGGGTGGCGGACGCCCCAGAGGATGGGGCCGTCCTCCGGGTTGATCTGGGCGACGAGGTTGGGGGAGTCGCTGGCGTACCAGGTGGAGCCCAGGGTGGTGTCGGCGCGCTGGCTGATGGCGACAGCGTGGGAGCCGGCGTCGAGGCGAGAGAGGAGGAGCGCCGGGGTGTCGGTGGTGACGCTGCGCCAGGCCCAGGAGCCCTGGGGGGTGTCACCCGTGAGGGGGGTGTTGGCGAGATCGAGCGGGGCCTCGGCGCTCCAGGCGGTCGTCTCAAGAGAGACCTTGTAGTCGGCGGCGGCCCCGTCGGCGGTGGTGATCTGGAGGACGAGGAGGTTGTAGTTCGTGCGGTCCAGCTCAAACTCCAGGGCGGCAGCGCCCTCCTGGGTGGTGGCGGTGAAGAGGGGCTGCCCGTTGAGCAGGTTCAGGTTCAGGGTCAGGTCGCCCCCGGAGGGGCTGGTGGCCGTGACCCGGTAGATGGCCTGCTCCTCGGGCTTGGGGAGGCGGATGAAGTCGATGTCTCCTGCGGTGAGGGCGCTGACAGCTTCGGGGGCGCTCGTCAGGTCCGCCGCCGGGAAGAGCGGGGTGTCATCCAGGGTCTGGAGGCTCAGGGTCAGCTCCAACGCCTCGCGATGGAGGATGGAGTACGAGAGGAGGAGCAGATCCCCCGGCTCAGGGTGCGCTCCGACGGTGTTGACGGGGAGCTCATAGGGGGAGGCGCTCGTGGACCCCAGGCGGCGGAGCTGCTGCGACTCCCGGCTCCACAGGAGCACCGAGCTCTGGACGTGGGACGGCGTGCTCGGGTCGCCGTGATGGAGGTTGGCCAGGAGGAGCTCGTTTTCTGGGACGGTGGGGTCGAAGACGAAGATCTCGCGGTCGCTGGAGGTGTGCACGGCGGGGAGCTCGGCGACGACCTGCGTTGCGATGGGCGCGGCGCTCTGGAGCAGGAGGCTGTAGGGGGTGGCGGCCTGGGGGCTGCCGCTGAGGGTCAGCGCGTAGGCGCCGTCTTTGTGGGCGAAGAGCTGGAAGACCTCCCCTGCGCGCAGGCCGTAGGCCGTCCGGAGCGTGGTGCCATGGATGCTCCAGCTGAGCAAGGTGTCCTCCGGGAGGTCGCGGTCCACATAGACGCTGAGGACGTCCCCCGCCCGCAGCGTGACGCTGAAGCGGTCCTCGTCGCCGCCCGGCTCCAGGCTGCCCTGGAGGCCCTGCCCGACGACGACCGTAGCGGCGTCCTCGCCGCTGGCCTCGCTGACATAGATGAGATCAGGTCCGTGGGCGAGCTCGTCGTCCGCCGTGCAGCCTGCGCTGGTGAGCGCGGCGAGGAGGACAACGGCGAGGAGGGGGGCGTGGGGGATGCGGTGCATGGTGGGGTCTCCGCAGGTCGTATAAGAAGGTCGTATGGGGTCATCCGGTCCGTGCGGCAGGTTCCGCTCCTGCTTAGAGCAGAGGGGGCGGGGATGTGACAAGATTTTTTGCTGCGGTGGGCGCGTCGCTGGCGGGTGGCGCCGCCCAAAAGACACACGCCGACACCTTTACGCTTGCTCCGCCGCCGTCCGTATGCGATTTTAAAGACGTTCGTTATCAACATGCGCCCTCGGGCGCCCCGACACGGAGGACTATCCCATGGCAGAGATCAAGCACGGCGTCGTCACCCTGGAGGTCGCCGACCACCTCGTCCCTCCCGCCGAGGCGGGCA
>CAUJGC010000537.1 GCA_963169075.1 Myxococcota bacterium | reverse complement strand
GTCGCCTTCCGGCCTACCCACCTCGGCATCCCCTCCATCGTCTCCGTCATCCGCCCGGATGGCAGCATCGACTTCGTGCCCGCCGAGGACGAGCAGCCCGACTACGACGAGCACCTCCCCCCCTTCCCCGACACCTGGCGCCTCCCCAGCCCCCCCCAGCGCTCCCTCCGCCTCATCGGCGCCGGCCTCGGCCTCTTCGGCCTCCGGCGCGTCGAGCTGGTCGGCCGCGAGGAGGAGCGCACCGCCCTCTGGTCCCTCCTGGCAGACGTCCGCCGCGCCCGCGCCGCGCGGCTCGCCGTCCTCCGCGGCCCCGCGGGCCTCGGCAAGACCGCCCTGGCCGAGTGGATCGCCTGCCGCGCCCACGAGGTCGGCGCCGCCACCGTCCTCCGCGTCCAGCACACCCCCCAGGACGGCCCCACCGACGCCCTCCAGCGCCTCCTGGCCGAGGCCCTCGGCGTCGAGCGCGCCGCCCCCGCCGAGGTCCGCCCCCGCGTCACCGAGCGCCTCCGCGAGCTGGACCCCCACGTCGATCAGGTCGAGATCGACGCCCTCACCGAGATCGTCCTCCCCGCCACCCCCCTCCGCGGCGCCACCTCCACCGCCCTCCGCGTCACCACCCCGGCGACCCGCTACGCGCTCCTCCGCCGCCTCCTCCTCCGGCTCGCCGCCGAGCGCCCCGTCATCCTCTGGCTCGACAGCGTCGAGTGGGGCAGCGACACCCTCGCCCTGGTCGAGCACCTCCTGGCGCCTCACCGCCGCGAGGGCGCCGCTCTCCTCATCCTCGTCACCGCCAACGACGAGCGCCTCGCGGCCCGCCCCTTCGAGCGCCGCCAGCTCGACCAGCTCGCCTCCCTGGCCGAGAGCCGCGCCTGGACCCTGCCCCCGCTGGACCTCGCCCAGCTCACCGCCCTCGTCCAGCGCCTCCTCGATCTCGAAGCCGCCCACGCCGCCCACCTCGTCGCCCGCGCCGAGGGCAACCCCCTCTTCGCCATCCAGCTCCTCGCGGACTGGGTCGCCCGAGACGCCCTCGCGGTCTCCCCCGCAGGCTTCACCCTCCGAGAGGGCCTCAGCGCCGCCCTCCCCGACGACCTCCACGCCCTCTGGATGCGCCGCCTGGAGCCCCTCCTCCGCGCCGCACGCCCCGACACCCGCCGCGCCCTCCAGGCCGCGGCGGCCCTCGGCGCCCACGTCAACCTCCACGAGTGGACCCGGGTGTGTCATGATATGTGTCTTGATATATCCATGGATATAACGGACGCCCTGGCGCTCCAGGGCCTCGTCGTCCTCGACGGCGCTGGCTGGGCCTTCGCCAGCGGCATGCTCCGCGAGAGCCTGGAGCGCAGCGCGCGAGAAGACGACGCCTGGCTGACCCTCCACGCCGCCTGCGCGCGCGTCCTCAACACCCTCTACGGCGCAGGACACCGCGCCGCCGCGCGCATCGGCGCCCACTGGAGCCACGCCGAGCGCTTCGAGGAGGCCCTCCACCCCCTCCTCATCGCCATGGAGGACCGACACCGCGCCGGCGCCTTCTCCGACGCCCTCCAGCTCTACGACCTCCGCCTCGCCGCCCTCCAGCGCCTCGACGCGACCCCGGAGGACCCGCGACGCCTCGCGGGCGATCTCCTCCTCGTCCGCCTCCTCCTCAAGCAGAGCCGCGTCAACGAGGCCGCCAGGCACCTCGACGCCCTCCGCCCCCACCTCCGCCCCGATCACTCCGCCGCCTGGGCCGACGCCTGCTGGGCCGAGGGCACCCTCGCCCATCTCCGCGGCGACCCCGAGCGCGCGCGCGCCCTCCTCGACGAAGCCGCCGCCCTCTACGCCGCCGCAGGCGACCAGCCCGGGCTCGCCCGGGCCCTCCAGAGCCAGGGCGAGTGCTTCAAGCGACGCGGCGACCTGACCCCGGCCGTCCTGGCCTACCAGCGCGCCCTGGAGATCTTCACCGCCCAGGGCGACCTCGGCAGCGTCGGGCGCACCCTCCTCTCCGCCGCCGACGCCTACCGCCGCGCCGGCGACCTCGCCAGCTGCGAGGCCCTCCTCAAGCGCGCCCTCGACATCCTCAACGAGCTCAAGGACCAGTCCAGCCTCTCCGCCGCCTGGGGCCTCCTCGGGGACGTCGCCCGCTACCGCGGCGACCTCGACGACGCCGAGCAGCGCTACCTCCACGCCCTCGGCCTCGCCCAGCTCATCGACTCCCCCGACACCGGCACCCAGCGCGTCAACCTCGGCCTCGTCTTCCTCCAGCGCGGCGCCCTCCAGCAAGCCCTCTGGATGCTCGAAGCCGGCCTCGACGAGCTCACCCAGGCCGGGCACCTCGCCGCCCTCGGCGTCGTCCACGCCCTCCTCCTCCCCGCACACGCCGCCGCCGCCGACTGGCCCCTCTGGGACCTCCACTACAACGAGGCCGAGGCCGCCATCCACGAGGCCGCCCTCGCAGACCCCGACGTCGCCTGGGCCGCCGAGTGGGCCGGGCGGCTCGCCGCCGAGCGCGGCTCCCCCTCACGCGCCCGACGCGCCCTGGAGCTGGCCCGCCGCCAGTACGAGGCCCTGGGCGACCGCGGCGGCGCCGAGCGCGTCACCGACGCCCTCGCGGCCCCCTGAGACGGAGCGCCCCGGGCGCCGCCCGCCCTCCAGGCTTGCCCGCAGCGGCGCCCTGTGACACTCTCCCTCCGCCGCGTGAGCCCACACGGCCACCCCAACCCTGCCAGCCACGGAGGAGCGACGTGCCCCAGCGCTTCACCAACTGGGCCCGCAACCAGCGCTGCGCCCCTCGCCTCATCACCCAGCCCACCTCCGAGCTGGACGTGCAGCGCGCCCTGGCTGACGCCGCCGCGCAACACCTCCCCGTCAAGGTCGTCGGCGCGGGACACTCCTGGTCGCCCGCCGCCCTCACCGACGGCGTCATGCTCCAGCTCGACCGCATGGACCACCTCCTCGACCTCGACCTCGAGCGCGCCCGCGTCACCGTCCAGGCCGGCATCCGCCTCCACGACCTCATCGAGCGCCTCGACCGCGTCGGCCTCGCCTTGCAGTCCGTCGGCTCCATCAAGGCCCAGAGCCTCGCCGGCGCCGTCGCCACCGCCACCCACGGCTCCGGCCTCCGCTTCGGCACCCTCGCCTCCCAGGTCGTCGCCCTCCGCCTCGTCAAAGCCTCCGGCGAAGCCGTCGATCTCTCCCCCGAACATAACCGGGACACCTTCGAGGCCGCTGTGGTCGGCCTCGGCGCCCTCGGGGTCGTCACCGAGATCACCCTCCAGTGCGAGCCCGCCTTCCGGCTCGTCCAGGAGGCCCGCGCCCTCCCCTGGGAGGACGCGCTCGCCGCCCTCCCCGACGCCCTCCACCAACACGAGCACGTCAAGCTCTGGTGGCTCCCCCACACCCCCCACGCCCAGCTCACCACCTACGACCGCACCACGCGACCGCCCCAGCCCCCCTCCCCGGCGCACACCCTCGCAGACCGCGCCCTCAACGCCTGGGGCTTCGCTGCGCTCCTCCGCGCCGAGCAGCGCCTCCCCCAGCTCATCCCCTACGCCAACCGCGCCGTCGCCTCCTCCTACCTCCGCGCCACCCGGCGCCTCGACCGCAGCGACCGCCTCTTCACCGTCGCCATGCCCCCCCGCCACCGCGAGATGGAGTTCGCCTTCCCCGCCGAGGACGCCGCCCCCATGCTCCGACGCCTCAAGCGCCTCATCGAACACCACCGCCTCCGCGTCGGCTTCCCCGTCGAGGCCCGCTTCACCGCCGCCGAAGACCGCTGGCTCAGCCCCGCCTGGCGACGCGCCTCCTGCCACCTCGGCGCCTACGCCGGAGAAGGCGGCGACCAGGCCCGCTACTTCACCCTCTTTGAGCAGCTCGCCGTCGAACACAACGGACGACCCCACTGGGGCAAGGAGTTCTCCCTCCAACGCCGCGCCCTCGAGCTGCTCGTCCCACGCCTCCGCGACTTTGACGCGCTGCGTCATGCCTGGGACCCCGACGGACGCTTCGAGAACCCCCTCACCGCCCAGGTCTTCGGACCCCGACCCACCCGGTAGCCCCCATGCCCTACACCCCCTCCTCGCCGCGCATCGCCTACCACCTCCACAGCGATCAAGGCGCCCCGACGCTCCTCATCGTCGGCTTCGCCATGACCAGCCGCATGTGGTCCGCCCTCACCCCCCACCTCACCCCCCACCTCCGCGTCGCTACCTTTGACAACCGCGGTGTCGGCCAGAGCGAGGTCCCCGGGCGCACCTGGAGCATGGCCGACATGGCCGATGACGCCGCCCGCGTCCTCGACGCCCTCGGCTGGGAGCAGGCCCACATCGTCGGCGTCTCCATGGGCGGCATGATCGCCCAGCACCTCGCCTTGAACCACCGCCCGCGCCTGCGCTCCCTCACCCTCATCGCCACCCAGCCCGGCGGGCGACGCGCCATCCTCCCCCGCGTCACCGGCGTCGGCGCCTTCCTCCGCGCCAACCTCGGCCCCACCGCCCAGCGCCTCCAGGCCCTCAAGTCCCTCCTCTATCCCCCCGACTTCGTCGCCGCCGCCCCCCCGGCGTTCGACATCGCCCTCCTCGAAGCCCTCGGAGAGCCCCCCCCCGCCCGCGTCCGCCAGGCCCAGCTCCGCGCCATCCTCAGCCACGACGCCAGACCCCACCTCCACCGCCTGGAGGGGCTCCCCACCCTCATCGTCCGCCCCGACCGCGACGTCCTCATCCGACCCACCTACAGCGACCTCCTCCTCCAGCTCATCCCCGGCGCGCGCCTCGTCCCCATCCCCCACGGCGGCCACGGCCTCATCCGCCAGGACCCCGCCCTCCTCGCCTCCCTCCTCATCGACCACATCCAGCGCGCCGAGCCCGATTGAATCGTCGCGCTGGACGTCGCCGCCTCTCGACGCTACGCTCCATCTATCGGCGCGTGGTCCGCCTGAGCTGTCTCAACCCCAGCGGTGTCAATGTCTATGTCACGTCAATATATATCCCTGTGTATCCTCGCCGGGCTCCTGCTCCCCCTGGGGGCCTGTAACGCGTTCAAAGACGTGGACGCTGTGATCAAACAAGATCCAGCAGCCAACAATAACGCGTCAAATAACGCACCAATCAACAACAACCCGGCGAATAACAACCCCGCCAACAACAACCCGAACAACCCCGCCAATAACAACCCGAACAATCCGGTCAATAACAATCCGAACAATCCGGTCAATAACAATCCGAACAACCCGGTCAACAACAACCCGGTCTGCTCACCGACCTGCACCGAGGCGGAGGAGGGGGACCGACGCTGCGCAGGCGGCGCCATCGAGCGCTGCGCCGAAGACGCGGCGGGCTGCCTGATGTGGCAGGTGGAGGAGGCGTGCGGTGCGAACCAGGCGTGTGACGACGGCGGCGAGGACGCTGAGTGCGTGTGCGTGAACGGGGAAGAGTGCCCGGCGTTGGACGCGACGTGCCTGGACGCGACGACCCGCCAGGTCTGCAACGTGGACGCGGACGGCTGCGCGGTCTTCGAGGGGGACGCCTGTGATTCGGGGGCGGTGTGCGATATGGGCAACGGGGCGTGCGTCCAGACGTGCGAGGACGACAGCACGTGCCCTGGCGGGATCGTGGGGGAGGGGCGCTGCCTGAACGGCACCTGCTACGCGCCGTGCGGCGCAGCAGGGGCGTGCGGCGACGGCGAGGTGTGCGCGGACGGGGTGTGCGTGGCGGTGTGCGATGACGACGCGCCGCTCTGCCGCACGCAGGAGACATGCGTGGAGCCGGAGGGGAGCGATGTCGCCCGCTGCGAGCCGACCTGTGAGCCCCACGCCGATCACGAGCCGGACGGCGCGGGCGCCTCGCGGGAGGACGCGCTGGACCTGAGCGACGGCCAGAGTGTCGAGGCCCGGATCTGCCAGGGGAGCGGGGTCTGGCTCCGCGTGCCGGACCGCTTCGCGGGGGACCGCCTGGAGTTGAGCTTCCTCTCGGGGGCCCACCTCGACGCCCTGGAGGTGGAGGTCATCGAGTCCAGCGCGGCGACGAGCAGATCGCTCTCGCCCACCGCGCCGGGGGAGACGCTCTTCTGGGATGTCACCTCCGATGGGGACGTCTTCTTGCACCTCATCTTCGAGGATGCGCCCACGGACGCCTTCTGGATCGACGTGGAGCTGGGGGTGGAGATCGTCTCGGCGTGCGAGGGGGCGTCGCCGCTCATCCTGAATGAGCCCCGGGAGCTGACCGCGGCGACGCCGCTGGCGTTGAGCCGCCTGATCTGTCCGATGCAGGAGGTGTGGGTCCAGACCGAGGTGCTGGATCGCGCGCAGCTGATCTTCCGCGGCACCGCGCAGGGCGCGCTTCAGGTCGCGCTGGGCCAGGAGCCGCAGCTCCCCATCTGGGAGAGCGGCATCGCCCAGGAGGAGCGCACGCTCCAGGTGCGACGCCTGGAGGCGGGGCCGCTCTATGTGCGCTTCACCAACCCGACCCCAAGCCCGATCCGGGTGGACTCCTCGCTGACGCTGGCGACCGCCGATGCGTGCGCGGACGCCTACTCCAACACGCAGAGCCCGGTGGACGCGCCCTGGATCTCGCGAGGGACGACGCGGGCTGTGGTGTGTGAAGGGCGCCCGGACATCTTCAGGATCGCGCCGCCGCCGGGGATGCTCGCCGATATGGGGATGGAGCCGCTGCTGCGCGTCCGCCTCTCGGCGGCCAACCTGAAGCTGGAGTGGTCCACGGACCCCAGCGCAGAAGACACCTGGGTGAACATTCCGGCCAGCGGCTACGATCTGTCTGCCCTCCGCATGTCGGGAGGTCCCTGGGGTGATCAGCCGCTCTACCTCCGCGTGACCCGCCTGGCGAACGCGCCGAGCACAAACATCACCTACGATCTCCTCCTGAACTCCAACATCGCGGCGCCCATGAACGAGATGGACGATCTCAACATGGCGACCGCCGCGCAGCCGATCCAGTTGAATGGTCAGGTGCAGGGGCACCTCTCCAACGTCAAGCCGACCGACCACTTCACCTTGGCGCCAGAGGACGCGGGGCTTGCCAGCTTCCAGGTGCGGACGCCAGACGCGGTGCTGGCCGGGATCCAGGTGGAGGTGGACGACGTCAACGGGCGCCCCCTCATCCGCCGCCTGGTGGGCGGTGAGGAGACACGGGTGGCCTTCCCGACGACGGCGCCGGGGCCGTATCGGGTGCGGCTGAGCGCGGCGCAGCGCGACAGCGACGGCCTCCTGATGCATTACACGATCACGCCGGAGCCGGAGCTCAGCTGCAACGATGAGACGCTGCTCCCGGCGGGCGGCGTGAGCCGGGCCTGGGCGGAGCTTGGGCAGACCCACACCCCGCGCGGCAGGCCGATCGGGACGCTCTGCCCGCAGGAGCAGAGCCGCATGGAGCTGGAGGTGCAGGGGCTCAACGAGCTCAACGCCGTCCTCCACAAGATCAACGCCGAGCCGCGTCGGCTCGCCTGGAGCCTGGAGGGTCCGGGCTGCGGCGCGACCGATCGCACGGTCTGGGTGGGCTCGACCTCGCAGGCGCTCGACGTCTCGCTGGGGGCGCGGTGCGGCGCTGATGAGGAGTCGCTGCTGACGGCGGGGACCTACACCCTCCGCCTGGGTAACCCGGACGGCGAGGCGCTCTTCTTGAACGCGTCAGCGGTGGAGCGGCGGGATCTGAACAACCCCAACGGCCCGTGCCCCGAGGTCTTTGATGGGCCAGAGGATCTCTTCAACGATCGCCTCTTCAGCGCCGAGGTCGCGCCGGCGGGGCAGCTCCTCGTTCCGGGGAGCCCGGTCAGCGGCTCGCTGGGCTTCTGCGGCGAGTATGGGGATGGCGTGGACGCCTACGCCTTCTATGTGCCGACGTCGGGCACGGCGATGCCGATCCACCTCAACTGGATCGGGGAGCCGCAGGGCACACCCGTCGCGTGGAGCCTCACCGATGAGGCCGGGGAGTATGTGGCGGACAGCCGCGATGAAGCCAACGATCCTGCCGACGGACCTTCGCGCTACGTCACGCTCGATCAAGGCTGGTACACGCTCCACATCGGGCTGCCGGATGGGTATGTGAGCACGGACACGACGGCGAGCGCGTGGTACAGCGTCTCGGTGGGTGAGGTCGTGGCTGCGGAGCCGCCTGCGTGCTCGGGCGCCGACATGCTGACGGAGTACGACCACGACGCCTTCCTCATGCAATTCAACAACCCGAGCGCGCAGCTCTTCTCGCCCATGCTCCCGCCGATGGGCTCGCTCCCGGTGCTGGGCGAGGCCTGCGCCTTCGATCTGGACATGGCCCACATCAACGTCAACCCCAACCACGACGTGCGGGCCATCCTGACCCCGACGATAGAAGAGGCCGCCCCGCTCATGGGGCTCGACGTCTACCAGGCGCTGACGCCTGACTCGCTGGACAGCCCGGTGGACTTCGACTTCACCCAGGAGTACGACGACGCGGCTGGGAGGTCGGTCTACACCCCGGCGGTGGTCTACTGGCACGACAACACCAACCTCCCCAAGGGGCACCTCCTGCGGGCCTACACTGTGGGGGCCGCCAACGCGGCCTACACCCTGAACATCGCGGATCTGGACTGCGCGGACCAGAACACCGAGGCGCCCTCCCCGAGCAGCATGACGGGGAACAACGCGCCGGCTACGGCGCGCACCTTCGGCAGCGGCCCGGATCAGCCTGTCCTGGGCACGCTGTGCAGCGCTGGGCGGGACAGCGTAGATTGGCTCAAGCACACCCACTCCGGAGGCAACCCGGTGACGCTCATGGCGAAGCTCCGCTTTGAGAACCTCCCCGGGGTCCGCGAGCTGACCTTCCAGGTCTACGCCGATCCTTCACTGCCTCCGGCCACCTCGTCGCTCCTGTCGTGCTACGGCGCGGGGATGGAGGTGTGCCCCAGCGGTCAGGAGTGCTGCCTCCAGACCCCTGTGACGCTGGTGTCGGGGCAGTCCGTCCACTTCTCGGTGCGGCGCAGCGCGGCAGGGCAGGGCGAGAGCGCCGGTGTGCGCTACTCGATGACGCTGGAGTGATGGAGCGGAGGTGACCCCTTCGGGGGTCACCCCACCAGCCGCGCCAGGGCCGCCGCGGCCCGCGCGCGCGCGGGCCGCGGGCCCCGGGGGGTGTTAACCAGCCCCGCCCGGGGGAGGCGGCGCAGCAACCCGAAAAGCGCCCCGCCCGGGTGGCCCCCC
>CAUJGC010000536.1 GCA_963169075.1 Myxococcota bacterium | reverse complement strand
GGGGGGACACCGCCGCTGCGAACGACCTCGCTCGCTGCGCTCGCTCGCCCCCCAGCGACCCGTCGGTGTCCCCCCGTCACGGGGGGGGGACCGGGGGCGTTCGTCCAGTCCCGCAGGGCTGGACGTTACGCCCCCGGGGGGGTCAGCGCAGGCGCAGCGACTTGATCGCGCCCTGGAGGTTGGCCTCGTGGGTGGGCCACTCCTGCTCCTGGATGGCCGTCTCGACGGTGACGATCTCGTCATCGACCAAAAAGAGCGCCACGCTGTAGCGCCAGGTGGCGTCCCGGTACGCCCCTTTGAAGTGCATCAGCTTCCCCTTGAGCCCGCCCGAGGTCGTGACGTCCTCGGCGCTCAGGAGGGTGTAGCCGCGCCCGGCGGTGATCTCGCGCTGGAGCGAGTCGGTCCAGAAGTTGAGGTCGCTCTTCGGGGTGTGCTCTCGCTCGCGGAGCACGATCAGCGCCCCGTCCGAGCTGATGACCTTCTGGGCGATCCCGTCCGGGAGCTGGTCGTCCTCCAGCTGGGCGAAGCCGCTGGGGGCGGTGACGTAGGTGGTGGGGCCGCAGGCCATCGCCAGCGCGCCCAGCGCGAGGAGGAGCAGCGCGGTGAGGTGTCGTGTCATGAGAGGCTCCTGAAGGCGTCAAATTCCAGTTTCAGTAGAAGAGCTCATCCAGGCTGTAATTCTGGAGCCAGTAGAAGGGCAGCGGCACCCGCGTGTCCCGGATCGGCGCGTCGCTCTTCTTGCTCAGCTGGATCGTGATCGTCGAGAACGAGGCGTGCTGCTGGAGGAACTTGAGCCGCCCCTTCAGGCGCTCGATCTCCTCGGTGATCCGCCCAAGCTCCTGCTCGATCTTGAGCGAGTCCTCCACCGTGGTGGCCTTCTTGAGCAGCTCCACGTAGCGCTCGCGCATGACGGTGGCGTTGTTGAGGCGGATGCTCAGATCGTAGAACTCCTCGGTGACGTCCTGGCCGACGACGTTCTTGTAGGAGACGTCCCCCAGCTTCACCAGCTCCGCCATGATCATCTCGAAGTTGCGCGCCGGCACCCGGATCATCAGCGAGGTCGAGGTGGACTGCTGCACCCAGCCGCCCATCTCCTGGGTCAGCTTCGTCGCCTGCTCCAGCGTCGCGTCCACCTCGTAGACGTAGAGGCCCAGCTCGCCGGTGTAGATGATGATGCGCTGGGTGGGCGGCTCGGGGGTCTTCTGGGCCGAGGGGGCCTCATCGCCCGGCGCCCCCTGGGGGGCCGTCTTGATCGTGACCGGCGGCGCCTCGGGCTTGCTCACGTCGGGCGCGGGCTCGGGCGCGGGGGCCTCGTCGTAGGCCAGCTTGTCGCCGTCATTGAAGAAGCCATCCAGGAGCCCGCCGCTCTCCTCGGCCTCCATCGCCATCTTCGGGGCCGCGGCGCCCGGGGCGGCCTCGCCGCCGTAGGCGGCGTCGTAGGAGCGGGCGTAGGAGGCCTGCTCGGCGTAGCCGCCTGCGCAGGCGGTGAGGCCGAGGAGGGCCAGCGAGAGGAGAGGGGGTAACACGCGTCGCCAGGGGGTCATCACGGGGTTGCTCCGGTGGTGGTTGGACATCGAGCGGCCTGCGTCGTCGCCACTCTGCACCACGCGCTCAACGCTCGCAAGGGGCGCATGCTTACAGGGGGCGTTTGACAAGCGGCGCAGGCTGCGTTATGGCCCCTCCTCATGCGAGACTAGACTGGTGAGTCTAGTTGAACTCGCCCGACTACGACCCATCAGGAGCGCCCATGACCCTCGGCAAGGACACCTGGACGACGCAGCCCCACCTGGCCCCGCCCCAAGAGCCGACCCGCGCGAACGGCGCCCACCAGACCCCCCGCGCCTGGATCGAGGCCCTCGCCGCCGGACGCGGGCGCGCCGCCCTCACCTTCGCAGGTCAGGGCACCAGCTGCCTGAGCGAGCTGGGCGACCTCCTCCGCCTCCACCCCCACCTCCGCGCCTGGCTCCTCAACGCCGAGGCCGCCGTCACCGACCTCCTGGCCCTGGACGACTTCGCCTGGTCCGGGCTCTACGACCGCGGCTTCACCCCCTCCCGCTGGCTCCAGACCCCCGAGTCGCGCCCCGGCGAGGCCTACCTCACCTCCTCCGCCGTCTCCCAGCCCCTCATCTTCATCACCCAGCTCCTCCGCTTCCTCGCCTTGCGCGACCAGGGCCTCGGGGCCGCCCTCGCCGCAGGCGCCGTCTCCGTCGTCACCGGCCACTCCCAGGGCATGATGCCCGCCCTCCTGGTGGCCGAGAGCCCCGGCGGCGGCGTCCGCATGGAGCGCTTCCTCGACTACGTGCGCTACTTCACCTGGCAGGGCCTCCACATGGCCCTCGCCTATGCCGGCGTCGAGCGCGGCCAGACCGGCGACGCCACCCCCATGGCCGCCGTCTCCGGCCTCGACACCCCCACCCTCCAGAGCGCCCTCGACCGCCTCAACGCCACCCTCCAGGGTGGCGCAAAAGCGTCAATCGCTCTCTATAACACGCGGACGCGCCACGTCGTCTCCGGCCCCTCCGCTACGCTCCACCTCCTCCGCGCCGCCCTCGCCGCCCGCCAGGAGCGCGCCCAGCAGGCGCGCCGCCAGGGCCGCCACGGCGGCCGCCTGGACACCTTCACCTGGGAGTATCTGCCCGTCGGCGCGGCCTTCCACTCCGCCTACATGGCGCCGGGCCTCGACGCCATGTGGGCGCAGGTGCAGCGCATGGGGTTCCGCGTCGAGCCCGCCGCTCTCCACCTCACCGTCCTCTCCCCCGAGGACGGCACCCCCCTCAACGAGCGCGCGGACCTCACCCGCGACCTCGTCGTCGCCCAGTTTGTCCGCCCGGTGCGCTGGGGCGCCGTCTCGGCGGCGCTCGCCGCCTGCGACGGCCTGGAGGTCGTCCTGGACCTGGGCCCCGGCATCGGCGCCGCCCGCCTTACCCAGTCCAACCTCCGCGGCTTCGGCCTCCACGTCCTCGCGCTCTCCGAGCCGGGCGATCTCAAGACCCTCCTCACGCCGGGGGCCCGCCCTGCCCAGGCGCCGCTCCGCTACGCCGACCTCACCCCTGGACTCGCCACCCTGCCCGATGGCCGCACCGTCATCGACAACCGCTACACCCGCTGGACCGGCCGTTCGCCGGTGATCCTCCCCGGCATGACCCCCACCACCGTGGAGGCGCCGCTGGTCGTCGCCGCCGCCAACGCCGGCTTCACCGCCGAGCTGGCCGGCGGCGGTCAGGTCACCGAGGCCATCTTCCACGAGCGCCTCAAGGAGGTGCGGGAGCGCCTGGCGCCCGGGGCCGAGATCGCCTTCAACGCGCTCTTCCTCGACCCCTACCTCTGGGGGCTGCACCTGGGGCGCCAGCGCCTCGTCCAGAAGGCCCGCGCCCAGGGCGCGCCCATCGAGGGCGTCACCATCAGCGCCGGGCTCCCCGAGGTCGAGGAGGCGGTCCGCCTCCTCGACGAGCTGGCCGCGCTGGGCATCACCCGCAACGCCCTCAAGCCGGGCACCCTCGCCCAGATCCAGCAGGTCGTCCGCATCGCCCGGGCCGCCCCCCACCACACCCTCATCGTCCACCTGGAGGGGGGCCGCGCGGGCGGGCACCACTCCTGGGAGGAGCTGGAGGATCTCCTCGTGGACGGCTACGCCGCCCTCCGCGCCGAGCCCAACCTGATCCTCTGCGTCGGCGGCGGCGTCGGCACCCCCGAGCGCGCCGCCGCGCTCCTCACCGGCGCCTGGTCCCTGCCCCTCGGCCTGCCGCCCATGCCCGTGGACGGCGTCCTCCTGGGGACCGTCACCATGGCCTGCGCCGAGGCCTGCACCTCGCCGCAGGTCAAGCAGGCCCTCGTGGAGGCCGCCGGGAGCGACCGGTGGGTCTTCCACGGCGACGCCCGCGGCGGCGTCACCTCGGGCCGCAGCCAGCTCAACGCCGACATCCACTACCTCGACAACGCCGCCGCCCGGTGCGGGCGCCTGCTGGACGAGGTGGCGGGGGACGCCGCCCAGGTGGCGGCGCGCCGCGACGAGATCATCGCCGCCCTCAACGCCACCGCCCGCCCGTGGCTCGGGGAGGTGGGGGAGATGACCTACGCCCAGCTCATCGCCCGCCTGGTGGAGCTGATGGCCATCGGCCGGGGCGGCCGCTACGAGGACGGCCCCTGGCTCGACGCCTCCTGGCGCCGCCGCGTCTTCGACGTCCTCCGCCGCGCCGAGGCGCGCCTGGCAGGCGCCGACGAGGGCGAGATCGCGAGCATTTTTGAAGACCTGGCCTCGCTGGACGCGCCGGGCTCGCTGGTGGAGCGCCTGGTGGCGGCCTACCCCGACGCGGCGCGGCGCCGGGTGCACCCGCTGGATCAGCAGCACCTCCTGGAGGTGTGCCGCCAGCCGGGCAAGCCGGTGCCCTTCGTGCCGGTGATCGACGCCGACGTGCGCCGCTGGTACAAGGCCGACTCCCTCTGGGCGGCCCACGACGACCGCTTCCGCGCGGAGCAGGTGCTGGTGATCCCGGGGCCTGCGGCGGTGGCGGGGATCACCCGCGCCGACGAGCCGGTGGCGGCGCTGCTGGCGCGCTTTGAGGAGGCCGCCGTGGCGGCGCTGCTGGCGTCGGGGGTGCAGCCTGGCGCGGCCCGCTCGCGGGGGCGCGCTGGCGCGGCCTCGCTCCCGGTGGGGATCGAGCGCGAGGCGACGGCGACGGGCTTCGTCCTCCGGGCCCTGCCGGGCGCGGCCGCGTGGTTCGACTACGCGGCGCGGGCGCTGCGGGGGGCGCCCGCGGCGTTCCTCGGCGCGGCGCGGCTCTACGATCCGCAGCGCCGCTCCTGGCCCAACCCGATCCAGCGCCTCTGCCCGGCGCTCCCCGGCGCCACCCTCGCCTTCACCCAGGCGGCGAGCGGCGAGGTCGTGGAGGCGCGCTGGAGCCGGGAGGCGGGGAGCGAGGAGGCGGTGGTGCTGCGCGCGGCGGGGGAGCGTCTGACGCTGGAGGTCCAGCTCGGGGCGCCCCAGGCGCAGATCGCAAAATTTGTAAGAAATTTTGATGTAATTTCAGGTGAAATCTTCGTGGAGCGGGGTGAGGGGCGCGCTGAGGCGCTGCGCTCGCTCTACCACGTCGCGCTCTTTGGGGAGGGGGTGGCGCCTGCGCCGCTCTTCAGCGAGGTGCGGGAGGAGGTGGTGGTAGACGCGGCGCGGGCGCGGGCCTACGGCGCGTTGACCGGCGGGGCGGCGACGGCGGGGGAGATCCCGGTGAACATGACCTTCTCGCTGGTGTGGCGCCCGATGATGCGGGCGCTCTCGTGCGATGAGCTGGCGGCGGGGCTGCTGGAGCTGGTCCACCTGAGCCAGCGGGTGACGCCGGGGCCGGGGTGGCCGCTGCGGGGCGGCGAGCGGCTGGAGGCCAGCGCCCGGGTGGTGCGCGTGGAGGACGCCGAGGCGGGCCGCACGATCGCCGCCGAAGCGCGGCTCCTTCGGGG
This sequence comes from Myxococcota bacterium, assembly GCA_963169075.1. Lineage (GTDB taxonomy): Bacteria > Myxococcota_A > Bradymonadia > Bradymonadales > CAUJGC01. The sequence continues at coordinate 12,165 of CAUJGC010000536.1, read as the reverse complement.
CGACGTGGTCTGCGCGACGCTGGTGTCGCGCTTCTTCATCCGGTCGAGCTTCGGGGAGTCGCCGTGGCGGGTCCGGGCGGACGAGGTCGTGGAGGCGGAGCTGCCGCTGCGGGACAGCGCGGCGGCGGAGCACCTGGCCTCGCGCCCGTGGCTGCGGCTGGCGGAGGGCGTCGCGGCGCTGCGGGCGGGGGAGGTCGTGCGCCTGGAGGTCCGGCTGCGGGAGGAGACGCCGCGCAGCGGCGAGGGCCGCTTCGGGGCGGCGGGGGCGCTGCTCCGGGGGAGCGGGGCGGGCGCGGTGGTGATCGGTGAGGTGGCGCTGGACGGCGTGGGCGCCTGGGCGACGCACCCCGTGCGGGCGACGCTGGAGGCGATGGGCTGGGCGCCCGAGGCGCCTGCGCGGCCCACGCCGCCCCGGACGCTGGCGAGCCAGGCGGGGCAGACCCCGGCGCGGATGGACGCCTTCGCGTCGGTGAGCGCGGACCTGAACCCGATCCACCGCAGCGCGCTGATGGCGGCGCTGGCGGGGCTGGACGCGCCCATCGTCCACGGGATGTGGACCTCGGCGCGCCTGGAGGCGCTGGCCGTGGAGGTCTGCGGCCAGCGCCCTGTGGACTGGTCGGTCGAGTTCCTCGCCCCGGCCCCCTGCGGCGCCCCCCTCCACCTGGAGGCCACCCGCACCGCCGCACGCGGCGGCGCCGCGATCCTCACCCTCCGCGCCGCCGTCGTCGGCGCAGACGGGGCGAAGCTCCCCGTCGCCACCGCCACCGCCGCCCTCCCGGCGCCCCGCACCGCCTACGTCCTCCCCGGGCAGGGCATCCAGCAGCAGGGCATGGGCATGGACGGCTACCAGCGCTCCGCCGCCGCCCGCGAGGTCTGGGATCGCGCCGACCGCGCCACCCGGCGCTCCCTCGGCTTCTCCATCCTCCGCGTCGTCCGCGACAACCCCCAGGAGCTGATCGTCAACGGCGTCTCCCAGCTCCACCCCCGCGGCGTCATCCACCTCACCCACTTCACCCAGGTCGCCATGGCCGTCCTGGCCGTGGCCCAGGTCGCGGAGCTGCGCGAGGCTGGCGCCTTCATCGAGGACGCCGTCGCCTGCGGCCACAGCGTCGGGGAGTACAACGCCCTGGCCGCCATCATCGGCGTCCTCCCGCTGGAGGACGTCATCGAGATCGTCTACCAGCGCGGCACCCTCATGCACCGCTTCGTCCCCCGGGACGCCCACGGCGAGAGCGGCTACCGCATGGGCGTCATCCGCCCCCACGACGCGGGCCTGGATCACGCCGCCGCCGAGGCCCTCGTCGAGCAGCTCCGGGTTGATACCAACCAGGAAATCCAGATTGTAAATTACAATATCAAGGGGCGTCAATACTCCGTCACAGGGCGCATCGCGGCCCTCCGCGCCCTGGAGGCCGCCCTGGAGGCCCGGCGCCGCCCCGGCGCCAAGCCCCCCTGGATCGAGGTCCCCGGCATCGACGTCCCCTTCCACTCCCGCGTCCTGCGCGGCGGCGTGGAGGACTTCCGGCGCACCCTCGACCAGCGCCTCCCCCGCGTGATCGACCCCGAGCGCCTCGTCGGCCGCTACATCCCCAACCTCGTCGCCCGCCCCTTCGCCCTGGATCGCCCCTTCGCCCAGGCGATCCTGGCGTGCACCGAGAGCCACGTCGTCGCGTCTGTCCTGGAGGACTTCGAGGCGTGGTCGCGCCGCCCCGAGGACCTCGCCCGCGTCCTCCTCATCGAGCTGCTCGCCTGGCAGTTCGCCAGCCCCGTGCGCTGGATCGAGACGCAGGACCTCCTCCTCGCGGCCCCCCACCTCGGGGGCCTCGGGGTGGAGCGGGTCGTCGAGATCGGCGTCGGCTACCAGCCCACCCTCACCAACATGGCCCGCGCCACCCTGGCCCTCCACGGCCCCGGCGCAGCGAGCGTGGAGCTGCTCAACGCCGAGAGCGACGCCGACCGCGTCCTCCTCCGCGACGCCGACCCCGCCCCCAGCGCCGAGCCCGAGCCCGCCCCCGCGGCGCCTGCCGCCGCCCCCGTGGCCGCCCCCGTAGTCGTCGCCGCCCCGGTGGCCGCCGCGGGCGCCGCGCCGCCCCCCGACCGCCCCGTCACCCACCTCGACGCCCTCCGGGCCATCCTGGCCCTCCAGGCCAAGGTCCGCCCCGAGCAGCTCCGCGCCGACGAGACCATCGACGACCTCTTCGAAGGCGTCTCCTCGCGCCGCAACCAGGCCCTCCTCGACCTCGGCGCCGAGTTCGACGCCGGCGCCATCGACGGCGCCCACGAGAAGCCCCTCCAGGCCCTCGCGGACGAGCTGCGCCGCCGCAGCCCCGGCTACCGCGCCCCGGGCCGCTACCTCCGCGTCGCCGTGGACGACGCCCTCACCCGCACCCTGGGCCGCGCGCGCCTCCGGCGCCGCGACGCCGAGGCCCACCTCCGCGACGCCTTCGCCCTCTCCGAGCCCTGGATCGAGCGCGCCCTCCTCGACCTCGCCTTGGCCTCCCGCGCCGGCGACTCCTCCCGAGGCGGCGCCCTCGGCCCCCTGGCCGACGCCGCCCCCACCACCGCCGAGGCCGCCCGCGCGCTCCTCGACCGCGCCGCCCTCCGCGCCGCCGAGGCCGTCGGCGTCCCGCTCGCCGCCCGCGCCAGCGCCGGCGGCGCTCAGGGCGCCGTGGACGCCGCCGCCGTCCAGGCCCTCGCGGACCGCATCACCGGCCCCCAGGGCGTCCTCGCCAACCAGGCCCGCGCCGCCCTCGCCTTGCTGGGCGAGCGCCCCGAGGACCAGCGCGACGCCCTCGCCAACGACGACGCCGCCGCCCGCCAGCTCCAGACCTGGCTCGCGGAGCACGGCGACGCCTACGCCAAGCTCATCGCCCCCCGCTTTGAGCCCCGCCGCCACGTCGCCCACCGCTCCGCCTGGGCCTGGGCCCAGCGCGACGTCGCGCGCCTCCTCTTCGAGGGCCGCGCCCGACGCCTGACCCCCGACCAGATCGACGCCGAAGCCCGGCGCCTCGCCTTGGCCGCCGCCGACCCCCGCGTCCAGCGCACCGCCGCCTGGGCCGCCGCCGAGGCCGCCCGCGCCGAGCTTCCCCTGCTCGCCGCCGCCCTCACCCGCGTCGCCGCTGGCGACGCCCCCGCGCCTGCACCCCTCGACACCTCCCGACCCCACCTCGCCATCGACCCCGACGGCGCCCTCCGCTACGAAGAGCGGCCCAGCACCCCCAACGCCTTCCTCGCCTCCCTCGACCCCGACCACGCCGCCGTCTGCGGCTGGGAGCAGGGCTTCCGGGACACCCTCGCCGCAGCCCTCCAGGCCCCCCTGGACTTCCGGGGGCGCACCGCCCTCGTCACCGGCGCCAGCCCCGGCTCCATCGCCCTGGAGGTCGTCCGGCACCTCCTGCGCGGCGGCGCCCGCGTCGTCCTCACCACCACCAACGACACCCCCGAGCGTCTCAAGCTCTATCAAGATATGTATCAAGACGCGTCAAGTCTTGACGCGGAGCTTCATATCGTCCCCTTCAACCAGGCCTCCTATCAGGACACCGACGCCCTGGTGTCCTGGCTCTTCGAGGCCGTCACCGAGCCCAGCGGCGCCACCGTCAAGGTCCTCAAGCGCCCCTTCGCCCCGGACCTGATCCTGCCCTTCGGCGCCCTGAGCGACCTGACGACGCTGGATCAGCCCTCGGAGCGCTCCCTGGCGGTGGTCCGGGCGATGCTCCTGGGGGTGGAGCGGCTCATCGGCGGCATCGCCCGCCGCTACCGCGCCGAGGGCCTCCCCAAGCACCCCTGCCACGTCGTCCTCCCCCTCTCGCCCAACCACGGCGCCTTCGGCGGGGACGGCGCCTACGCCGAGACGAAGGCCGCCCTGGAGGTCATGCTCCAGAAGTGGACCAGCGAGCGCCACGCCTGGGGTGAGGCCACCACCCTCGTCGGCGCCCGCATCGGCTGGGTCCGCGGCACCGGCCTCATGGACGCCAACAACACCGTCGCCGCCCACCTGGAGGAGCGCACCGGCGCCCGGACCTTCTCCAGCGGCGAGATGGGCCTGCTCATCGCCGCGCTCTGCACGCGGGACGCCGGCCGCGCCGCCCTCCAGGCGCCGCTTCGGGCGGAGCTGACCGGCGCCTTCGACCGCATCCCCGACGTCCGCGCCGTCGTCGAGGGCATCCGCGCGGAGCTCTCAGGCGAGGTCGCCCGGCGGAGCGCGGGCGCGAAGCTGCGGGGTGAGGAGGCGGCGCGCCTCCGCCCCGCAGGCGCCGCCCCGGTCGCCCAGCCCCTCCTCGCCTTGCCCGACCCCTTCGCCCCGCCTGCCCACGCCCCCGGCGTCGTCGAGGCGGCGAGCTGGCCCACCCCCCGCATCGACCTCCGCCGCGCGGTCGTCCTCATCGGCGCAGGCGAGGTCGGCCCCTGGGGCCACGCCCGCGCCCGCTTCGAGGTGGAGGTGGAGGGCGCCCTCTCCGCAGGCGCCGTCGTCGAGCTGGCCTGGATGACCGGCCTCGTCCGCTTCGAGGCCGGGCGCTGGATCGACGCCGCCTCCGGCGACCCCGTCCCCGAGGCCGAGCTGGCCTCCCGCTACCGCGCCGAGGTCGCCCAGCGCGGCGGCATCCGCTTCATCGACCCCCAGGTCGCGGGCTACGACCCCGAGCGCCTCCCCGTCATGGCCCGCGTCTACCTGGAGCGCGACATGACCTTCCCCGTCGGCTCCGCCGAGGAGGCCCGCCTCTTCCTGGAGGCCGACCCCGACACCACCCGCGTCCACCTCGACCCCAGCGATCAGACCTGGCGGGTCACCCGCCTGGCGGGCGCCGAGGTCCGCGTCCCCCGCACCACCCGCATCAAGCGCCGCGTCGCCGGGCTGGTTCCTACGGGATTCAGCTTTATTCGATACGGAATTTCACAGGATATGGTCGAAAATATCGACCGCACCACCCTCTTCAACCTCGTCGCCACCGTGGACGCCTTCCTCTCGGCGGGCGTCGAGCCGGAGGACCTCCTCCGCTGGGTCCACCCCGCCCGGATCGCCAACACCCAGGGCAGCGGCATCGGCGGGATGCGCAGCATCCAGCGCCTCTACATCGATCCGGTCCTCGGCCACGAGCGCCAGAGCGATGTCCTCCAGGAGACGCTCATCAACGTCATCGCCGCCTACGTCGTCCAGAGCTACGTCGGCTCCTACGGCGCCATGACCCACCCCGTCGCCGCCTGCGCCACCGCCGCCGTCTCGCTGGAGGAGGCCATGGACAAGATCCTCGGCGGGCGCGCAGACCTCGCCATCGCAGGCGCCTTCGACGACATCGGACGGGAGGGCGCCCTCGGCTTCGAGGACATGGCCGCCACCTGCGACACCGACCTCATGCTCTCCATGGGCCTCGCCCCCCACCAGATGTCCCGCGCCAACGACGCCCGCCGCCGCGGCTTCGTCGAGGCCCAGGGCGGCGGCACCTTCCTCGTCGCCCGCGGCGATGTGGCCCTGGAGCTGGGGCTCCCCGTCCTGGGCGTCCTCGCCTGGGCGGGCTCCTTCAGCGACGGCGTCCACAAGTCCATCCCCGCACCCGGCATGGGCGCCCTGGCCGCCGCCTGCGGCGGCCCCACCTCTCCCCTGGGCGTCGCGCTCCACGCGTGGGGGCTCACCGCCGACGACATCCACCTCGTCTACAAGCACGACACCTCCACCCACGCCAACGACCCCAACGAGACGGCCCTCCACCACCGCATCCAGGAGGCCCTGGGGCGCACCCCCGGCAACCCCCTCTGGGCCGTCTCCCAGAAGACCCTCACCGGACACCCCAAGGGCGGCGCCGCCGCCTGGCAGGTCAACGGCCTCTGCCAGAGCCTCCAGCGCGGCGTCGTCCCCGGCAACCGCAACCTGGAGTGCGTCGATGACGCCATGCGCCCCTGGAGCCACGTCGCCTTCTCCGACGCGCCGCTGCGCCCCGGCCCCGGACGCCTCCGCGCCGGGCTCGTCACCAGCCTCGGCTTCGGGCACGTCGGCGCCATCGCCCTCATCCTCCACCCCGCCGCCTTCGTGGCCCTCCTCTCCCCCCAGGAGCGCGAGCGCTACGACCAGCGCGCCACCAGCCGCCTGGCCGACGCCCGCGAGCGCTGGGCGCGCGTCTGGATGGGCGAGCGCGACGCCTTCGCCCGACGCGCTGAACGGCGATTCAATCACCCCGACCACACCCCCGAGCAGGAAGCCGAGGAGGCCGCCCTCCTCCTCAACCCCAACGCCCGCCTCGACCCAAGCACGGGGCGCTACACCCTCACGCCGAGCCCATGCGACACGCCATCGGCGTAGACCTCGTCCACGTCCCCTCCTTCCGGGAGCAGCTCGCGGACCCGGCCTCGACCTTCGCCCACGGCACCTTCACCCCCCAGGAGCGCCGCGACGCCGAAGATCGACCCGACCGCGACCCGGCTCGGCACCTCGCCGCGCGCTTCGCCGCCAAAGAGGCCCTCATCAAGGCTTTTGATGGGCTCCGCTTTGGCGCGCCGCCGCTGGCCGTCCGCGTCGATCTGCGCGAGATCGAGGTCGTCTCCGACCCCTGGGGACGACCCGCCCTCCGCCTCCACGGCGACGTCGCCGCACTTGTCGGAGACGCCTCCCTTCAGGTATCCCTCAGCCACGACGGCGATCACGCCATCGCCGTCGTCCTCCTCTGCCTGCCCCTCCCCAGCCAGGACACCGCCGGGTCATGAACGAACTCCGCCGCATCGCCGTCCTCAACCGCGGAGAGCCCGCGGTTCGCTTCATCCGCGCCCTGCGCGAGTACAACCTCGTCAACCTCCCCCCGGGCGCCTCGCCTATCCAGGTCGTCGCCCTCTACACCACCCCCGACGCCGACGCGCCCTTCGTCCGCATGGCCGACGACGACGCCTGCCTCGGCCCGCCGCTCCTGCCCACCTCCGGCGGCGGCTCCATCTCCGCCTACTGCCACCATGATCGCGTCCTCCACCTCCTCCAGGAGCTGCGCTGCGACGCCGTCTGGCCCGGCTGGGGCTTCGCCTCCGAAGACCCCACCTTCGTCGATCGACTCGACCAGGCCGGCATCACCTTCATCGGGCCCCCCGCCGAGGCCATGCGCCGCCTCGGAGACAAGATCGCCTCCAAGCAGCTCGCAGAGGCCGCCGGCGTCCCCCTCGCCCCCTGGCGCCTCCTCGACCCCGAGGCCCCCCCCGAGGACGCCCTCCAGGCCGCCCACGAGGTCGGCTTCCCCCTCATGGTCAAGGCCTCCGCAGGCGGCGGCGGGCGCGGCATCCGCCGCGTCGATCACCCCTCCCTCCTCCTGCCCGCCGTCCGCGCCGCCGCCGACGAGGTCCGCCGCGTCTTCGGACAGGGCGGCCTCTTCATCGAGCGCTGCGTCGAGCGCGCCCGACACATCGAGGTCCAGCTCCTCGCCAACCACACCGGACGCGCCTTCGCCGTCGGCGTCCGCGACTGCTCCATACAGCGGAGAAATCAAAAGGTTATCGAGGAGGCACCTTCCCCGATCCTGCCAGCCGAGGTGGCGGAGGCGCTCCAGGCGTCCTCGGTGCGCCTGGCGGAGCTGGCGGGCTACCGCAGCGCCGGCACCGCCGAGTTCCTCTACGATCCGGCCACCGGCCAGGCGTGCTTCCTGGAGGTGAACGCGCGCCTCCAGGTCGAGCACACCATCACCGAGGCCATCGCGGGCGTCGATCTGGTCCACGCCCAGCTCGACGTCGCCCGCGGCGTCCTCTGGGAGCCCCCCGCCACCCCCGCCCGCGGCTGCGCCATCGAGGTCCGCCTCAACGCCGAGAACCCCGAGGAGGGCTTCACGCCCTCGCCGGGGCTCGTGCGGCGCCTGCGGGTCCCTGCGGGGCCCGGGGTGCGGGTGGACTCGGGCATCGCGGAGGGGATGGCGATCCCGCCGGACTTCGACTCGATGATCGCCAAGGTCATCGCCTGGGCGCCCACGCGCCCGCTGGCCATCGCCCGCCTCACCCGCGCCCTCCAGGAGCTGGAGGTGGTGCTGGAGGATGGGGCGACCAACAAGGCCTTCCTCCTGGACCTCCTGGAGCACCCGGCCTACCGCGACGCCACGGCCCACACGGCCTGGATCGACGAGGCGATCCGCGCAGGCGACTTCGGGCGCCCCCAGGGCGAGCTGCAAGCCCTGGTGGCGGCGGCGGTCCTGGCCTGGAAGCTCCAGCGCCACGCCGAGATCCAGCGCTTCTTCGCCCAGGCCCAGAACGGCATCCCCCAGCACCTCCGCGCCCCCGAGCCCTCCACCCATGAGCTGCGCCTCCGGGGCCGCGCCGCCACCCTCCAGGTCTTCGAGCGCGACGAGCACACCTGCCTCGTCCGGATCGACGATCACCTCCACCCGGTCGCCATCGAGCCGCTGGGGCCCCACGCGGCCACGCTGGTCTTCGACGGCCAGCGCCACCAGCTCCTCTACGCCTGGGGGCGGGCGGGCATCGCGGTGGAGGTGGACGGCGCGATGCACCACGTCGAGCGGGCCTCGGGCGGGACGGTGCGCGCGCCGGCGCCTGCGGTGGTGGTCCACGTCCACGCCCAGCCCGGCCAGCGGGTCGCCATCGGGGATCGCCTCTGCACGCTGGAGGCGATGAAGATGGAGACGGCGGTCTTCGCCCAGGAGGCGGGGGTCGTCCGCGAGGTCCTCATCAGCCCCAACCAGCAGGTCACCGCCGGGCAGCCCATCGTGCTGCTGGACCCCGAGGAGGACGCCGGGCAGGCGGCGGCCCAGGCCGCGCCCCCCGAGCGCTTCCCGGCGCCGGCGCCCTCGCTGGGGGATCTCCTCTTCGCGCAGGGGCTCGGCTTCCTCGACACGCTGGAGGCGCCCCAGGCGGCCCAGGCGGTGTCGGAGGCGCTGGAGACCCTGCGGGCCTCCCTGCTGGGTTACGAGGCCCCGGAGAGCCTCCTGGGAGCCCTGGAGGGGCTCCTGGCCTCGGCGCCGGACCTCCGGGCCCCGGCGAGGGCGCTGCCGCTGCTTGAGCTGCTCTCGGAGGCGGCGGCGGTGGGTCGGATCTTCGCGGGCGAGGCGCCGGACGCCTCGGCGGACCCGCACGCGCCCTCGACGCTGGCGGCCTTCTTTGACTTCGCGCGTCAGCACCACGACGGGCCGGAGGCGCTCTCGGCGCCGATGCAGGCGCTCTTGACGCGGGCGCTGGCGCCCTACGGGGTGTCTTCGCTGGAGCCGACGGACGAGCTGCGTGCGGCGCTCTGGCGGATGGCGGTGACGCGGGCGTGGCCGGAGGCGCGTCGCGCCTTCACGTCGCTGCTGCTGCGGCTGGCGATCCAGCTCCACGGGGCGGGCGCGCCGGTGGCGGAGGTGCCTGGGCTGCGCGAGGTGCTCTCGACGCTGGCGGCGCTGCATGTGGAGGGTCCGTCGGCGGTGGTGGCGGACAACGCGCGCCACGCGCGCTACCTGATCTTCGAGCGTCCCCGCATGGCGGCGCGTCAGCGGCGCCTGGACACCTGGGCGAGCGACATGCTCCAGCGGGTCTACGCCAGCGACGAGGACGAGGAGGCGGTGCACGCGCTGGCGGCGGCGCATCACCCGCTGCTGCCGGCGCTCCTGCGGGAGCCGTCGCTGCGCGGCGAGGGCGCGGCGGCGGAGGTGCTGCTCTACCGGCTCTACATCGGGCGGGCGCTGCGGCGGGTGTCGAGCCGCCGCGAGGGGGCGCTGCGGGTGACGGGCTTCCGCGTGGAGGTGGGGCCGAGCCCGCTCCACGTCACGCTGGTGGAGGCGCCTGCGGCGGCGTGGCGTGACGCGCTGGCGTCGCTCCCGGCGCTGGCGGGGGTGGGGCGGCTGGAGCTGGCGCTCCACGGCCCGCCGCCGGAGGAGCTGCCCGGCGCCTTGCTGGCGGCGGTGCAGGGGTTGGCGCTGCCTGCGGAGACGACGCACCTGACGGCGACGTGGGCGGAGCCCTCCGGGGCGATCCGGCACCGGACCTGGCGGGCCGGCGCGTCGGGGCTGGCGGAGAACCCGGTGCTCCGGGACGTCCACCCGGAGGTGGCGCGGCGCCTGGAGCTGCGGCGCCTGGACGCCTTCCACCTGGAGCGCCTGGCGGCCTCCGAGTACATCTACGCCTTCCGGGCGCGCGCCAAGGACAACCCCCGCGACGAGCGCATCTTCGTCTCCGCTGAGCTGCGTTTTGTGCCAGATGCGAGGGATAGCGGCGAGGAGCTTGCGGAGTTCCGGTCGCTCTACAGCGAGGCGTTGGCGGCGCTGCGCGCGGCGCAGGCGCGCGATGGCAAGCGGCTGCACTGGAACCGGCTGACCTTCTTTGTGCGCCCGGCGATTCATCTCAACGCGCAGGGTGTGGAGCTGCTGGCGACGCGGCTGCTGGGCCCGGCGCGGGGGCTTGGGCTGGAGAAGGTGGTGATCCGTGCGCGGGTGCATCGGGAGGAGGCGCCTGGGGGGATCGCGGAGGTGGAGTATGTGGTGCGGCTGCGGAGCCACACGCAGCTGGAGGTGACGGAGCGGGCGCCGGAGACGGCGCCGATCGCGCCGGTGTCCTCCTACGAGGCGCGGGTGGTGACGGCGCGTCGGCTGCGCTGCGCCTATCCCTTTGAGGTGATTCGGATGTTGGAGGGGCGGACCCAGGGTCAGCACCTCCCGGACGGGATCACGGGGGGCTCGTTCCAGGAGCTGGAGCTGTCGGCGGACGGCGAGCGGCTGGTCCCTGTGGAGCGTCCGCACGGCCAGAACGTGTGCGGGGTGGTGGTGGGGCTGATCACGCACCGGACGGCGAAGGTCCCGGAGGGGATGACGCGGGTGTGGATCGCCTCGGACCCGACGGCGGCGATGGGGGCGCTGGCGGAGCCGGAGTGTCGGCGCATCATCGCGGCGCTGGACCTGGCGTCGTCGCGGGGGCTGCCGGTGGAGTGGCTGCCGATCTCCTCGGGGGCTCGGATCGCGATGGACAGCGGGACGGAGAACCTGGACTGGACCGCGCGGGTCCTCCAGAGGATCATCGAGTTCACGCAGCAGAAGGGTGAGATCAACATCATCGTGGACGGTATCAACGTCGGCGCCCAGTCGTATTGGAACGCCGAGGCGACGATGTTGATGCACACCCGCGGGCTGCTGATCATGACGCCTCGGGGCTCGATGGTGTTGACGGGCCGCAAGGCGCTGGAGTTCTCGGGGGGTGTGGCGGCGGAGGACGAGCGGGGGATCGGGGGTCTGGAGCGGGTGATGGGGCCGAACGGTCAGGCGCAGGTCGCGGCGCGTGATCTTGGGGAGGCCTATGCGATCCTGTTCGCGCACTACCGCTACACGTTCAAGCCGGCGGGGGAGCCGGGGCCGCGTCGTCAGCGCAGCGCGGACCCGGCGGCGCGCTCGGTGCTGGAGGCGCCCTACGAGGCGCGCTTCGGGGAGGTCTTCCGGCGCGTGGGCGAGATCTTCGACCGGGCGACGAACCCGGATCGCAAGCTGCCCTTCGCGATCCGGGAGGTGATGCGTGCGGTGATCGACGCGGACGGCGGGCACCTGGAGCGCTTCGCGGCGATGCGCCACGCCGAGATGGCGGTGGTGTGGGACGCCCACCTGGGGGGCCAGCCGGTCTGCCTGGTGGGGATCGAGTCGCGGCCCATCGCGCGTCACGGGCGCGTCCCGATGGACGGTCCGGACACCTGGACGGGCGGGACGCTCTTCCCGCAGAGCTCCCGGAAGGTGGCGCGGGCGCTGAACGCGGCCTCGGGCAACCGCCCGGCGGTGGTGCTGGCGAACCTGAGCGGCTTCGACGGCAGCCCGGAGTCGCTGCGTCGCCTCCAGCTGGAGTACGGCGCGGAGATCGGGCGGGCGGTGGTGAACTTCGAGGGGCCGCTGATCTTCGTGGTCATCGGGCGCTACCACGGCGGCGCGTATGTGGTCTTCTCGCGGGCGCTGAACCCGAACCTCCAGGCGTTCGCGCTGGAGGGGAGCTTCGCCTCGGTGATCGGTGGGGCGCCTGCGGCGGCGGTGGTCTTCCCGCGTGACGTCCAGCGCCGTGTGGATCGCGATCCGCGGCTGGTCGCCGCCCGCGAGGCGCTCCAGGCGGCGCCGGAGGGGCAGCGTCCGGCGCTGCGCGACAAGCTGGACAAGCTGGCGGCGCAGCTCCTTTTGGAGAAGCGCGGCGAGGTGGCGCGGGAGTTCGACGCGATCCACAGCGTGGAGCGGGCGGTGCGGGTGGGGTCGCTGG
>CAUJGC010000535.1 GCA_963169075.1 Myxococcota bacterium | reverse complement strand
TTTGCCCGGCGTTACGGCCCCGGGGGGGTTGCGGAACTTCTCCGCCACCCCGTTGTCAGAACCCGACGCCTCGCACGTCTCCGCACGAGGGCCCGCTTGTCACCTCCGCCCGCACGCGTCGCATGGACACACCACAACCGCCAGCGCAAGACGACCCGGATGACCTCCCCTGGACCTTCGAGCCCGAGGAGGCCCTCCCCCCGCTCCAGGTCTGGGAGCCGGACCTCGACGAGTGGGACCCCTCCCTCCGCGTCCCGGCGCGCCCCCTCCACCACGCCCTCCTCGCCTTGGGCCTCCTCACCGTGGCCCTCAGCGGCTGGCTCGTCTGGGAGGCCGCCGTCATCCCGCCGCCCCTGGATCTCCACACCGACCTCGCCCTCGCGCCCCGGGAGCCCGCGCCGGAGCGCACGCGGCGCCGCCACATCCTCCCCGCCATCAGCATCTCCGAGGCCGCCAACTTCTCCGGCGACGCCCTGCCCCTCCCGCCTCCCGCCCCAGGCTCCTGGCTCTACGAGCACCCCGAGCGCGGACAGCCCTTCCAGCTCTTCACACGCCAGGCCCACAACCGACCCTCCCCCCAGCGCAACACCCTCTACCTCCTCCCCCTCGGGGATCTCTCCCCCGAGGAGCTGGCCGTCGCGGAGATCACCCGCGACTTCATCGGCGCCTACTACAACGCCCCCACCGCCCTCCTCCCGCCCCACCCCATCCCCGAGGACACCCGACACCCCCGGCGACGCCAGCTCGACGCACGCGCCCTCCTGGAGGTCCTGAGCGACGCCGCGCCGCCAGACGCCCTCGGCGTCCTCGCCATCACGGACCAGGATCTCTTCATCCCGGACATCGACTTCGTCTTCGGGCTCGGCAGCGCCGATCTCCGGGCCGCGGTCTTCTCGACGGCGCGCTACGGCGAGGACTTCAGCCTCGACGGACGCCCCCAGAGCGTTTTGCGACGCTCGCTGACCGTCGCGGTCCATGAGCTGGGCCACGTCCTCAACATGCGGCACTGCACCGAGTTCCGCTGCCTCATGAACGGCACCAGCTCGCTCCGCGAGGCCGATCAGCACACCCTCCACCTCTGCCCCGTCTGCATCCGCAAGGCCTCCTGGCTCATGGGCTTCGACCGCTACGAACGCTACGAGCGACTCCGCGACTTCTACGCCCGCTGGGGCTTCGACGCCGAGGTCACCTTCACCGAGCGACGCCTCCACCCACCCCTGCCAAGCCAGATCTTGCGCTAACGCGCCGCCGGGTTCATAGTGCAGCCCTGGAGCAGCGCTGCCCAGGAGGCACGGGAGCAGCGCCCACCACCCCTGCCCGAACCCCAACGCGGCCTCTTCATGCTCAACAGGCTCACAGCCCTCTCGGCGCTCCTCAGCGCCGCCGCGCTCCTCCTCGCCGTACCTCAGGACGCGAGCGCCCAGGACCTCCAGATCACAGGCTTCGCCCTGGAGGCGCTCCCCAGCGATCCACCCGGCGTGCGCCTCACCGTCCGCACCGACACCGGCGACCCCATCCCCCCAGACCGCGTCCAATTCAAGGCCAAGGGCCGCGTCGTCCGCGTCACCTTCACCGACATCCCCATGGTCAGCGACCTCGGCATCAAGGCCGACTTCGAGGCCATCGGCACCCAGCGCGTCGAGAAGGGCTACGCCGTCGCGGAGACCGCCTCCCAGTGCTTCGTCCGCCTCCGCTTCGACGACGACGTCGAGGTCGCCATGCGCAACCACCGCATCGCGCCCATCACCGGCGGCACCGTCATCGACTTCCCCTTCGGCGCCCAGCTCCCCCCCCTCGACGGCGCCCAGGCGGCCCAGGCCGAGCCCCCCGCCTCCGCCGAACCCGAGCCCCCCACCTCCGCCGAGCCCGAGCCGCCCGCCTCCGTCGAGGCCCCCGAGCCCGAGCCCGTCGCCGCCACGCCGCCCCCACCCCAGGCCAGCGGACGCTCCTCCTTCGATCTGGACGACCCCTTCGGACCCCTGGCGATCATGCTCCTGGGCGTGATGCTCATCCTCCTCCTGGTCCTCGTCTTCATCTGGGTCCGCGCCAAGCCCCAGCCCGCGGCGGCCGACCCCGCCAGCCCCCCCGAGACCCTCGCCCCCACCGACGTCCAGCTCCTCGCCCGCTACAGCCTCAACGAGCAGAGCGAGCTGCTCGTCGTCCGCGTCCTCGGGGAGGTCTTCATCATCGGACACGGGCCCCTCACCCTCCTCCGACGCCTCGCCGCCGAACCCCAGAGCGAGGTCTGGGGCGCCGTCGATGACGTCCAGCGCAAGCTCCGCGAGCTTTTTGTACAGCTCCAGCAGCAAAATGCAGGCAGCGACCTCCCCCCCGAGGAGATCGCCGCCCTCGTCGAAAAACTCCGCGACCCCTGAGCGCTGCTTGCCTCTTTGCACGGCGACGCTTTTCTGGTAGCACAGTCCCACATTGTCTGAACGTCGCGGCCCTCTCCGGGGCGGACGCTCAAACTCAACGTCGCCCCCCTTACGATCCCCAGCGAGGCATCCCCACCGCGACAAGGCTCCGGGAGAGGCATGAACCATAAAGAACGCTGGATCTTCCGTGAAGATGGACCCACCCGCGCCGAAGCCGTCCTCAAGGCACTCGACGCAGGCGAGCCCGACTGGGAGAAGCACCTCAAGGGCTTCATCCTCGTCCATGAGATCCCCAACGGGCGCGACCTCCGCGGGCTCAACCTCGCCGGGCGCGATCTGCGCAAGGCCCACCTGGAGCGCGCCACCCTCTGGGAGTGCGACCTCCACGGCGCCAACCTGAGCGGACAGAACCTCTACCGCTCGGCCTTCAACGACGCCAACCTCCAGGACGCCGACCTGGAGGGCGCCAACGCCTCCCACGCCAACTTCGAGGGCGCCTCGCTCCAGCGCGCCAACCTCCACAAGATCAACCTCACCTCCTCCAAGCTCACCCACGCCGACCTCACCGAGGCCACCCTCACCCACGCCAACCTCCGCGGCGCCGACTTCCACGGCGCCAACCTCAACCGCACCCGCCTCGACCACGCCGACGCCCCCTTCGTCATCTTCTCCAGGGCCCAGGGCCAGGCCACCCAGGCCGCCCAGGCCAACTTCCAGAAGTCCATCTGGAACCGCACCATCCTCCGCGGCGCCAACCTCGACGCCTCCGACCTCTCCGAGGCCAACCTCGCCTTTGTCGTCCTCGACGGCTCCACCCTCCGCAAGGCGCGCCTGGTCAACGCCCGCCTCCGGCGCGGCAACCTGGAGGGCGTCGATCTCTCCGGCGCCGACCTCACCGGCGCCCAGTTCAACGAGGCCCTGATCGGCTCCTCCTCCTTCGCGGACGCCAACCTCGCGGACGCCGATCTCTCCCAGGTCCTCGGCGTCCCGGCCCCCGACCTCACCGGCGCCAACCTCAACGCCACCAACCTCCGCGGCGCACGCCTCGACGGCGCCAGCTTCAAGCGCGCCGACCTCACCAACGCCGACCTGGCCTTCGCCAAGTTCGTTGACGCCTCCTTCGCAGGCGCCAACCTCCAGGGCACCAACCTCCAGAGCGCCGACCTCACCCGCGCCGACATGCGCGACACCCAGATCCACGCCACCCGCCTCGACCGCACCAGCCTCCGCCAGGCCCAGCTCGACAGCGCCGACCTCTCCGACGCCGACTACCAGCACGCCTTCCTCGCCCTCGCGGACGTCGAGGGCGCCCGCTTCGACGAGTCCGCAGCCGACGACCTCATCGGCGCCGAAGGCAAGGCCCACCTCAGCCGACGCCAGCCCGCCGAGGCCACCCCCGACGCCGAGGCGGCGACCGACACCCCGCCCGAGCCCCCCAAGACCTCCTCCCGCAAGAAGAGATAACCGCTGTGACCCCCCCGGGGGCGTAACGTCTGGCCTGCTCGGCCAGACGAACGCCCCCGGCCCCCCCCGTGACGGGGGGGCACCGCCGCTGGGACGGGTCGCGCCGCTGCATCAGGACCGACCATGTCGCGGCTCTCCGCCCTCCTCGGGGCGCTCCTCCTCCTCCTCGCCTGTCACCCTACCCCTCCGACCCCACAACCCGTCCCCCCCGCTGGCGAGCGCAGCGAGGTCGGTGCCCCCCCGTCACGGGGGGGGCCGAGGGCGTTCGTCTGGCCGAGCAGGCCAGACGTTACGCCCTCGGGGGGGTTGCCCGGCCCCCGCGCCGAGGGCAGCCCCGGGGATCTCCGCCTGGAGAACGACGCGCTCATCGCGATCATCGCGGCGCCGGAGCACAAGACCGGCTTCGCGGCGTCCGGCGGCAACCTGATCGACCTGGTGACGCGGGAGGCGCCGTGGGACGAGCTGGACCAGCTCATCCTCTGGCTGGACGCCACCTGGCCGCGCCAGGCGATCTACACCGAGGTCGTGGTGGTCGCCAGCGGCGAGGACGGGGACGAGGCGGCGGTGGAGGCGCGGGGGCATGAGTCGGATGAGCCGAAGCTGCGGATCGTGACGCGGTACAGCCTGCGGCGAGGCGATCGGGCGCTGACGGTGACGACCGCGATCACCCACACGGGCGACCAGCCCATCCCGGACTTCGAGCTGGGGGAGGCCATGCAGTGGGGCGACACCCGGACCTTCGTGCCGGGGCTGGGCTTCGCGGTCCCGAAGGGCGCCGTGACCGTCCCCTGGCTCGCCGCCGAGGGCGCCCGCACCAGCTACGCCTGGCGCCCCGTCGAGGACGCGGGGCCCTTCGCCTCGCTTCAGGGCACGCCCTGGTCGGACGTCACCGTCCGCACCGTGACGCTCCAGCCTGGCGAGACGGTCCAGTGGACGCGGCGCATCGCGCCGGGGGCCTCCATCGCGGCGGCGGCGGACCCGCTCCTCACCGACACGCCCCGCCACACCCTCGCGGGTCGCGTCACCGAGGCGGGCACCGGCGCCCCTCTCCCCGACGCCTCCCTCACCTTCCTGGACACCCGCCAGGCCCCTGGCCTCCCGATGCTCCGCGCCCGCACGGGGCCTGACGGCGCGTTCCAGGTGGACCTCCCCGCCGGGCGCTGGACGATCCAGGCCGAGGCGCCTGCCCGCCAGGCCGCCACCCTGGAGCTAGGCGAGGTGGACGCGCCGCGCCAGGGGCTCGGCCTCGTCCTCTCCCAGACGGCCCAGGCCCGCTTTGAGGTCCGCGAGGGCGACCGCCTCATCCCCGCCCGCGTCACCCTCCGGGGCCGCGACGGCACCCCCACCCCGATCCTGCCGCCCCACCCGCAGCACCTCACCTCCCTCAGCCAGGTCTACCTGCGCGGCGACGACCCGCCCCTCCTCCCCATCCCGCCTGGGCGCTACACCGCCACCGCCTCGCGCGGCCCCGAGTACACCACCCACACCCAGGACATCGAGCTGCTCCCCGGCCACTCCCCCACCTTCGCCTTCACCCTCACCCGCGTCCTCGACACCCAGGGCTGGCTCTCGGCGGATCTCCACCAGCACGCGGCGCCCTCGCCGGACTCCCGCGTCCCCCTGGAGCAGCGCGTCCTCACCAACCTGGCCGAGCACGTCGAGATCCTGGTGGGCACCGACCACAACGTCGTCACCGACTACCGACCCGTCATCGCCCGCCTGGGCGTCAGCGACCACGTCGCGGGCGTCGTCGGAGACGAGGTCACCTGCGCCCTCGGCCACTTCAACGCCTTCCCCCTCATCCCCCAGCCCGACCTCCCGCGCGGCGGCGCCCTCGACCCCGAGGGCCTCGACCCCGCCGCCCTCTTCGCCGCCCTCCGCGCCCTCCCCCCCGAGGGCAAGCTCCTCCAGGTCAACCACCCCCGGGCCGGGCGCATCGGCTACTTCGATCAGATGAAGCTCCGCCCCGCCTCCACCACCGCCGACGACCCCCGCATCTCCTGGGACTTCGACGCCGTCGAGCTGCTCAACGGCAAGCGCACCGAGGACGCCCTCCGCGCCATGCAGGACTGGTTCGCCCTCCTCAACGCCGGCCACCGCATCCTCGCCACGGGCAACTCCGACACCCACGGCACCGAAGGCGAGGAGCCCGGCGCCGCCCGCAACTGGATCCACTTCGGCCACGACACCCCCGCCCAGGTCACCGGCGACGCCCTCGCCCAGGCCATCCGCGACGGGCGCCAGGTCGTCGTCTCCAACGGACCCCTCCTCCGCGCCCGCCTCGACGACACCCCCATCGGCGGCACCCACCCCCTCGCCAAGCGACGCGCCACCCTCCACATCGACCTCCAGGCCGCCCCCTGGCTCCCCCTCCACCGCGTCGAGGTCATCCGCGACGGCCAGGTCATCCACACCTTCCCCCTCGACCCCGCCCACCGCGCCCCCCGACGCCTCCAGACCACCCTCCCCCTCGACGCCGCCCGCCCCGGCTGGATCGTCCTCCGCGCCACCGGAGACGACCCCGCAGGCGACGGCGCCCCAGACCCCTCCATCCGACCCCTCGCCTTCACCAACCCCATCTGGATCGGGGCGGGGGTGACCCCCCCGGGGCCGTAACGTCGGGCCTGCTCGGCCAGGCGAACGGCCCCGGTCCCCCCCGTGACGGCAACCCCCCCGGCTGCGTAACGTCCTGCTGCGCTTCGCTTCGCCGGACGAACGCAGCCGGTCCCCCCCGTGACGGGGGGACACCGACGGGTCGCTGGGGGAGGGGTACGCACGGGGCGCCTGAGGCGCCTGAATCACCCCTGGAGGGGGTGTGATCGGCGCCTGAGGCGCCTGAATCACCCCTGGAGGGGGTGTGATCGGCGCCTGAGGCGCCTGAATCACCCCTGACGGGGGTGCCCTGGGGTGCCTGAGGCGCCCAGAGCACCCCTGGAGGGGGTGCGATCGGCGCCTG
>CAUJGC010000534.1 GCA_963169075.1 Myxococcota bacterium | reverse complement strand
GGGGGGCGAGCCGCCCCCCGAACCCCCCGTCCACCTCCGCGCAAGGATTGCGCGCCCAGGGGGCCTGTCGCATATCCTGCACGGGGCGCGCGCGCTGGGCGCGAGGAATGCGCCCTCCGCAAAGCTGGCACGCTCGCTGCTCTAAGCCTCCACGTCCGAGGGCGCTGCGCCGCGCTCACGTCATCTTCGAAAGACGACGCCAGTGATGCCACAAGACCACGCGCGGCGCGCGCTCTCGTCTGCACCCCTCCTCACCCCAGGAGCAGGCGCTGCAAGACACCGATCGCCTCCAGCGGCATCTCCACGAACTCCAGCCCCACCCCCGACTCCGCCACGCGGACGACCCGCGCCGTCACCTCCAGCGCGCCCGCCTCACCGCCGTCCACCCACAGCTCGCAGCGCACGTCCAGCGGCGGCGGCGCCTCCACCTGCGCGAAAGCCCCCGTCGGGCTCAGATCCAACACCCGACCCGACGACGCACCCCCCTCCCAGGTGAGGCGCAAGGCCCACGACGCCTCCACCCGGTCAAAGAGTCGCTGCCCCTGAGGTGGTTCCTGGCTCATGATCGCTCTCCTGCAAGGTCAATGGCTCACGCCGTGCTCCCCTCGCGCAGCCGCCTGGCCAGCGCGCTGAGGACCGTCTGCGCGAGGGTGGGGTAGGTGAGGAGGAGGCGCTCGAACGCCTCCCCCGGGATCGCAAGCAAGACAACAGGCTCCCTGGCGACGGCATCCTCCAGCTGCTCACCACCATCCAGCACGACCAGCTCGCCCAGGTAGCCGCGCTTGCCGACCACCTCGACCTCCTGGCCCCGCCGCAAGAGCGAGAGGCTGCCCTCGATGACCACATAGAGGTGCGTGCCCGCCTCCCCCTGCCGGTAGAGCGCCTCCCAGGCGTTGAGGCGGACCTCCTGGCCCACACCCACCACCGGGACCAGCTCCTCCGCCGTCAACCCCGCAAAGAGCGGCACCCCCAGCAAGAGGAAGACGTCGCGGATCTCCCGCTGGGTGATCGTGCGGCCGCGCGTCGCCATCAGCCACCCTCCGCCCGCAAGTGGAGCTGACCGCGGAGCCGACGGCTCATCACACGGATGATCCGCACCGCGAAGCCCGGGTTGAACTCCAGCAGGTTCAAGAACACACGACGCGACACCGAGAGGAGCGTCGCTCCCTCCAGCGCGCGCACCGTCGCAGAGCGCGGCGCGTTGTCCAGCAACGCCAGCTCCCCGAAGTACTCCCCATCCCCCAGGAGCGCCACCCGGCTGCCCTGCACCAACACCTCGACGCTCCCCGAGACGATCACAAACATCTGCTCCCCACGCTCGCCCTCATGACAGATCGTCGCCCCAGGCGCGCACAGATGATGCTCGATCCCCGTCGTGATCCCTCTCAAAACCTCGCCGCTCACACCTTCAAAGAGCGGAATGGTCTTGAGCCAGTAAAGCCGACCCACCGGATCACGCAGATCCACCGCAGGATGGCCCAGCTCGCCGCCGCGACGCGCCCAACGCAGCGCCTCCGCCAACCACGGGTCCGCGCGCTGGAGCCACTCCAGCGCGCTCGGCTCCAGGCGACGCCCAGACCCCGAGACCCGAGCCCCGCGACGCTCCAACGCCAACACCAACGGGCGCAGCTCCGGCTCCGGGAGGTGCTGCTCCAGCAGCTCCAGCGCGTTGGAGCGCGCGCGCGCGTCCGCGCTGCGGTAGGTGAGCTGCGCCCGCTGGATGATCTCCCGATCCCGCAGCAACCCCACCAGGCGCAGCGCGCGCTCCTCCGCGTCCTCCCGCGCGATGGCGATCTCCTGCGCCAGAAAAGCCCCCGGACGCCCTGGCAGCGCGCGCGCCTCCTCAAAGAGCTGATCGTAGAGGGCGAAGCGCTCCAGCTCCTCCAGCAGCCGACGCCGGAGCCAGGATGGCAGCGGGGCGCTCTGAGGGTCCGCCATCCGCCAGAGCGCCGCCACCGACGCCGAGCGACGCAGCGGCTCCAGCTGCTCCGCCTCCTCCATCAAGAGCCGCAGCGCGTCCGGCGCCCGCAGCGCCTCCAGCACCCGCAGGATCGCCAGGCGCGCCACCGGGTTCAGCTCGTCGCGGCGCAGGTGCG
This sequence comes from Myxococcota bacterium, assembly GCA_963169075.1. GTDB lineage: Bacteria > Myxococcota_A > Bradymonadia > Bradymonadales > CAUJGC01. Next base: position 13,356 of record CAUJGC010000534.1, on the reverse strand, counting down.
CCGCCAGCGAAGCCGCCGCCTCCGCGCCGTACTGCTGAAGCGCACGGGAGGCCATCGGGCGCAGCTCCGGACGCTCCAGACACGCCACCAGCGGATCGATGTGATCCGCCAGACGCAGCTGCCCCATCGCCTCCACCGCGTCCAGACGGATCTCCGCCACCGAGGCGTCGATCATCCGCGAGAGCTGGGCCACATACTGGAGCGAGCGCGCCGAGAGGTGCGGCTGCGTCCGGGAGACGAAGCGCTCCGTCGTGGCGTCGCCGTCGTCCTCCTCCGGCGCCTGGTGCTGCATCACCAGCCAGCCCGCCAGCGCGGCGACGCGGTGATCGTCATGCGCCATCAGCGGCTCCACGCTGTCCAGCAGGTCGTCGCGGTGGGCGCGGCTGAGCTGGGAGAGCGCCTCACGCAGCACCTCCACACCCCGCGAGGGCTCCAGCAGCCGACGCCAGCTCACCGCGTCCAGCGCGATCCCCCGGACACCCGCCGCGCGCAGCGCCGCGCAGACCACCCGGTCGTCAGCGTCCATCAAGAGCGGCAGGAGATCCCGCGGCTCCAGCGGCGTGTCCAGCTCCGCCAACACCTCCAACGCCAGGAGGCGCGCGTCCGGGCTCGGGCTCTGGAGCTGCGCCCGCAGATCGCTCTCCGCTGAAGGCCCGAGGTTGCGCCGGAAGGCGCGCCCCGCCACGCTCTCCGCCCCGTGGACCCGCAGGGCGCGCAGCAACGCCCCCCGGTAGTGCGGCCCCATCGTCAGCCCGAGGGCGACCACCCCCGCGCTGCCCAGGATCACGATCCAGGCGAGGACGTGGAGCCCCTCCGGCGCCGGCGCAAAGAGCAAAAGCACCGACGCACCCAGCACCGTCGCCGTCCGGTAGAGCACCCCGTCGATGAGCGTCCGGGCGCGCTCGACCTGACCCGCGTCCAGCGGCGAGCAGAGCATCTGGACCCCGCTGCGGGTCAGCGCGTAGTAGCCCACCCGCTCACCAAACGCCACCGCCAACATCGCCGCCAGGCTCCCCGGCGCCTGGAAGAGCCCCAGCCCCAGATAGACCACGCTCCCCGCCAGGACCCAGGCCGACGTCGCAGAGATCGTCGCCCCAAGCCCAAGCCGACGCACCAGCCGCGGGGTCCCGAAGATCGCCAGGATGAAGATCACCCCGTTCGCCACCCAGTAGTACGCCCCCAGGATCGAGGCCAGCTCGTCCCGCTCAAAGGCCGCCTTCAGCTCGCCGCTGAATTGATAATCAACAAAAACAGATACAAATTGAGTCAAAAAAGTAAATAAACCCAGCAGCCTCAGGAGTGGCGCGCGGAGGATCCCCGCGACCCCCTCCCGGATCTCGCGCCAGCCGCTCGGATCCACCGACGCCTGAGACGCCCCGCTCAGCGCGCGCGGGGTCACCGCCAGCGGCCAGAGCAGGAGCCCGCCCGCCAGGTAGAGGAGATCGGGGGCGTCGATGAACGGCATCAAGAGCGGGACCACCCCGCCCCCCAGGCTCCCCCCCAGCGTCGCCGCCCCCGCCAGCGCCGGGATCAGGCGCTTGCCCGCACGGGTCGGCAGGAGCGTCGCGGTCAGGCTCCAGGCCTGGACCGTGAGGAGGTAGGCCAGCGCCGGGCAGCTGATGAGGATGATCCACGCGAAGCCCTCCGGCCAGAGCGGGAAGGCCGCCGCCAGGAGCGCAAAGGCCAGAAGCGTCGCCAACAACAACCCCACCAGCCGCGCGCGCGGCGGGATCCGCTGGATCAGGGCCACATAGGCCACGCTCAGGAGCGCGGTCAAGAGCCCCGTCGCCGCGAAGGTCCAGGGGAGCGCCTCCAGCGGATGCGACGCCAGAAAGACCGCCCGCGCCCCCGACGCCACGATGATGGAGGCGCCCGTCACCGCCGCGAAGAGCGGCCCGAGGGCGCGCAGGTAGGGGAGATCTTCAGGTTCGAGGCCGACCAGGCCCCGCAGGCGCTCGTTCAACGCGCACCTCGAAGGGTTGGGGACAGCCCCCGCGCGGGGGCGCTCCTTAGATACCCCAGCACGCGCCAGGACGCCACCCGCCGCGTTGCCAGCGACGCCTCCATCTGCTCTATTGGAGCAGGCACCCTGGATGGAGGGGCCGGGCTGCCTCCGGCGGCCAGGGTCGCGACCCTGGACCCCGCCCTCACCCGCCGCGTGGACGTGATGCCCCTGAGCCCTGCCGAGCGCTCCCTCCTCCGACACGCCGCCCTCACCCTGGGCGTGCTCGGCCTCCTGACCGGGCTGGCGACCTACGCCGACCGACGCCTGGAGGAGCAGCTCCTCTCCACCCTCGCGCAGAAGCTGCGCGCAGCAGCCGCCCTGAGCGCCTCCGGCCTCGACAGCGCCGGCCTCGACGCCGTAGACGGCCCCGAGGACATGACCTCCCCTGCGTACCGCCGCGCCCGCGCCCACCTGGGCCGGGTCCGGGACGCCGACCCCGACTTCCGCTACGCCTACATCGTCCGCCACATCGAGGGACACCGCTGGGCCTTCGTCGCGGACGTCGATGACGCCGACGTGGACCTGAACCAGGACGGCCGGATCAGCGCCGACGAAGAGGCCACCCTCCCCGGCCAGCCCCTCGACGCCTCACACTTCAACGCCCCCCTCCTCGCCGCCCTCAAGCAGCCCGGCGTGGACATGAACCCCGTGCCGGACCCGCCCTGGGGCGTGAACATCTCCGGCTACGCCCCCCTCTGCCCCGAGACCCCCGAGGCGCCCTGCGGGCGCATGGTCCTGGGGATCGACATGCGCCTCTCCACCGCCCTGGCGACGGTCGAGCGCATCCGCTCCTCACTCTACGTCCTGGCCTTCGCCCTGACCGGCCTCATCGTCGTGTCCACCAACCTGTGGCTGCGCGCGCGCACAGCGCTGCGGCGCTCGGCGCGCCTCCAGAAGCAGCTGATCGCCGCCAAGGTCCAGCTCTCCAAGTTCGTCCCCGACACCGTGCGTCGCCTGATCGACGACAACCCGGACAACCCCTCGCTGGAGAAGGCACCCCGGGAGCTGGCCGTGATGTTCCTCGACCTCGCAGGCTACACGCGCCTCAGCGAGGCGATGCCCCGCGCCGAGATGAACCACCTGATCGAATCCTACTTCTCCGCGTTTCTCGACGTCATCCGCGAGCATAACGGAGATATCAACGAGACGGCAGGCGACGGCTTGATGGCCCTCTTCCTCACCGAAGACGCCAGCGCACACGCCCGCGACGCCGCGCGCTGCGCCCTCGCGATCCAGCGCCGCACCCAAGAGCTGAACCAACGCTTCGCCGGGAGCTTCCCCGAGGTCACCATCAACATCGGCGTCACCCGCGGCGCGGCCCTCGTCGGCTCGACCCGCTTCGAAGGCACCTCCGGAGCCCGCCTCACCTTCACCGCCACAGGCCCCGTGACCAACCTCGCCGCCCGCCTGGCCGACCTGGCGACCGAAGGGACGATCCTGGTGAGCGAGGCGGTTGCAGAGCAGGTGCGCGACGCGGACGGAATGCAGGTGGAGGCCCTCGGCCCCCAACGCCTGAAGAACATCGACGAGCCCACGCCTGTCTTTCGGCTGCGCAGCGCGTGAACCTGCGCGCCGCGCGGCTGGCCCGACGCGGCCAGCCGTGTTAGGCTCCTGACCCTCACGCAGCGGCGCTGCCACGGCGCCGCTCCCACACGGAGAGAGCATGGACATCGATGATCAGGTTCGCTGGGCGATCTTCAGGCAGAGCGACGGCAAGTGCGGCCACTGCCGCACCCGCCTCAAGTGGGAGGAGTTCGACGTCCGCGGACGCAGCGGCGGCTGGGTCCTGGAGATCGAGGCCGAAGGCGACGCAGGCGACGCCAAAGGCAAGCCCTTCTGCTTCAAGTGCATTGATTTCCCACATCGAAAATCCTCAGGGCGGCTCTACACCCGCGCAGGCTTCGCGGCGGCTGGCGGCGAGCCCCCCCCCGCCGAGTAAAGTACGGGTTGCGCGCTGCGCAGCGCGACACTATCCTCCGCTCAGGCTTTCCAACACAGCCATCTCCGGAGCTGTCTTCCTATGAGCTATGTCACGTTGCGCCGCCTCCTCCCCCTGGGCCTCCTCGCGCTCGCGCTGGGCTGTGGTGAGGAGCCGACCACCTCCAGCACGGTCGCCCCGACCACCTGCCTCTTCGACGCGCAGTGCGCCGAGGGGCTGGTCTGCCTCAACCAGCGCTGCCAGCCCCCGGCGGACACCTGCGCCGGCGGGCTCTGCCCCTGCCAGAGCAGCGACACCTGCCCCGACGGCCTGGTGTGCGACACCGGCCTGGGCATCTGCACCCCGCCCCAGTGCGACGAGGACGCCGCGTGCCAGCTGGGCGAGCGCTGCGAAGGCGGGCGCTGCGTGGTGGACGTCAACGCCGACCGCGACCGCGACGGCGTCCCCGACGGCTCCGCCGCCCAGCCCATCGACACCTGCCCCGACACCCCCAACCCCGAGCAGACCGACACCGACGGCGACGGCCAGGGCGACGCCTGCGACCGCGACGACGACAACGACGGGTGGCCCGACGCCGACGACAGCTGCCCCCTCCTCCGGAACACCGACCAGGCCGACGCCGATCAGGACGGCACCGGCAACCTCTGCGACGAAGACACCCCTGGCGCCACCCTCACGGGGCGCCTCGTCGCCACCGCCGGCGTCCTCGACGTCCCCAACACACGCCTCACCCTCTCGGGGCGCGACGAGCCCCTCGCCGTCAACCCCGACGGCTCCTTCGCGGCCCCCCACGTCCTCACCCGCGCCGGGCTCTTCGCCCTCAGCGTCTCCTCGCCGGGCTTCATCCCCCGCTCGCTGACCTGGGAGGTCCCCGGCGACGTCGCCTCCTTCGACGTCGGCACCATCGCCCTCACCGCCGAGAGCCAGGACGGCGCCGCCGCCGCCCTCCTCCAGTCCAGCGCCCTCCTCAGCGGACGGGAGGACCACAGCGGCATCCTCGCGCGGGCGTCCATCGGCCCCACCCCGGTCGCCTCCACCGTGACCGCTCAGGACGGCTCCTTCGTCCTCCCACTCTCCCGCGTCAACCACACCTTGAGCTTTGAGAAGAGCGGCTTCATCGCGCAGACCCGCGAGATCGCCTGGAGCGAGGCCAACGCCCGCTTCGAGCTGAACGGCGCCGCGCTCTCCGAGGCGCCGCCCGTCGAGCTGCTCCCCATCCAGGACGCCATCCTCACCGGGCGCCTCACCTCCTCCATCCCCGTCACCTCCTGGACGACCATCGGCGCCGTCACCCTCTTCAGCGAGCGCGGCGAGCTGCCCGCCGTCATCCAGCCTGACGGCTCCTTCACCCTCGACACCCTCGCCCCGGGCTTCTACTTCCTCTCCGTGGGCGCCACCGGCCACAACGACGCCGACCGCCCCATCAACCTCGACTCCGGCTCCAACGACATCGGCCTGGTCGAGCTGGACCCGATCTTCATCTCGGTCACCGAGACCGCCAAGCTGCGGGATCAGGCCGAGGACAACTACGGCGGCATCACCGTCCGCGCCTTCCGCGGCTTCGACGGCGTCCTCGCGGACTCCACCCAGACCGTCACCTCCGGCCTCTTCTTCCTCCGCCTCATCCCGGTGGATCACCGGCTGATCTTCTCCCGCCCCGGCTACTTCGACGCCAGCGTCAACCTGAGCTGGAACGAGGCCGCGCAGGAGTTCCGCCTCGGCGCCGTGGTGCTGGACCCCGACGATGACGACCCCCTGGCCCAGCTCGACCCGGTCCCCCGCGCAGACACCGACGGCGACGGCGTCATCGACGCCGTAGACAACTGCGTCCAGCTCTCCAACCCCACCCAGACCAACACCGACGGCGACAGCCTGGGCGACGCCTGCGATCCCGACCTGGACAACGACGGCGTCGTCAACGGCCTCGACAACTGCCCCTTCAACCCCAACCCCGCCCAGGAGGAGGGCCCCGAGCCGGGCCTCGGCGCCGTCTGCACCCTGGGGACCGCCGCCAACCCGCTCCTCTTCGAGCGCAGCATCCTCCGCCTGAACGTGGACACCGCCAGGCGCCCCAACCAGCTCATCGGTAGCTGCGGCGGCTCCGGCTCCGGCGAGCTGGTCCTCCGCATGAGCGTCTACAAAGACGAGCCCGTCGAGATCGACGTCGCCGCCGCCTTCGGCCTCGTGATCTACGCCGTCGACGCCCAGGGGGAGGAGGTCTTCTGCCGCTCGGGCTCCCGGCTGGAGATCAACGCAGGCGATGACCCCGTCGCGCTCCTCCCAGGCACCTACACCCTCGTCATCGACGGCTTCGGCTTCCAGGATGAGGGCCCCCTCCGCGTCAACGCCCTACGCCGCTCCGGCTGGCACATCCCCGAGGGGCAGCTCACCTCCCCTGACGCGGGCTACGACCGCGCCGTGGAGATCAGCACAGCCCAGATCCGCCACGCTCAGCTCACCCAACACCCTGAAACCTATCAGGATCTACCCGGCAACGAGAGTCGGAGCTGCACCACCACAAGCCTCGGGAACGGACGCGATGACGGCGACTGCCTGAGAGCCCACGAGACGGGGCGCCTCGCGCAAGGCGACCTCAACGGAGACGGCCTGGATGATCTCCTCATCGCCAACACGGCGACGGGGAACCTCTTCTCCTCGCTGGAGACCAGCGAGCCCATAGCTCAGTACGTCGATCTCTACGTCTCGACCCCCACAGGCTACATCTGGGCGCCCTCCTTCAAGCCCACTGGCGCCGATATCGCGCAGGTCGCGGTCGCAGACCTCAACCGGGACGGCCACAACGACCTCGCGGTGCTCAGCCGCACGTTGGACATCAGCAGGCTCAACCCCTTTGATCCCAACAGCTTCACGCTGGCCTCCTACCTGGACATCTACTACGGGGGACCGGCGGATCCGCAGCGCGGCCTGCCCAACTTCGCCTACGGCGTAGACACGCGTCACAAGCGCATCACCCTCCACGCGGTGAGCGGCCTGGCGGCGAGCTTTGACGTCTTTGTGCCGACCAGCATCGTCCTGAGCGATCTGGACCGCGACGCGACGCGGCGCCCCGACGCCGCCATCCTCATGCGTCGCCTCCAGATCAACGTCGACCTCGCCTCCTCGCCGCCCTTCCGCGTGAGCCCGGTCACCGGGCAGATCTTCACCCGCTGCCTGAGCGGGGCAGGGCTCTACCCCGAGCTGGTCCCCTGCCCGGCCCAGACGACCCTCATCGATGGCGCGGGCATCCTCTCGGGGAACCTCAAGGCGCGGGATCTGGATCTGGACGGCTTCAACGATCTCATCGTCGCCGCCTATGCCGACACAGAGCTGCTGATCTACTACGGCAGCGCCGCAGGCTTCGGCGCGCCGAAGCGACAAGACGCCAGCTACGCCCCCTGGGACACCGATGTCATCGACATCGACTACGACGGCCTCCCCGATATCATCTCCAGCAACGAGTTCGGCGGGCGTCTGGAGTTCTTCCTTCAGGATGCGAACAGAGATATCGCTGCGGTGCGCCTCGTGAACGGCTTGCAGAACCGCGACGTCACGACAACGGATCTGAATCAGGACGGGCATTACGATCTCCTCATCTCCGAGCGGAGCAACAACGCCGAGATCGTCCGGGAGATGCGCCCCGCGGATTGTGGCGGCGACGATCTCTATCTGGACTCGCTCGGTCTGGTGGGGGCCTATCTGGCGCGCGGCGACGGTCGCTTTGAGGCGCTCCCCAAGCATGCCTTCCTGCACTCCAGCCCCAGCCAGGTGCTCGATCTGGATCAGGATGGCAACATGGACATCGTCTCCGCGACGCGCTGGGAGAACTGGTGCGCCAACGAGCGCCGCGGCCTCAACTTCCTCTACGGCTACACGCAGCCGCTCCTGGAGCGCACCGCCGTGACCACGACGGACCTGCTCCAGACGGGCACCTTCACACGCCCGACCCGCGTGCTGGGGTCCGATCTGGACGCGGACTGCCTGACGGATCTGCTCGTGACCAACATCGGCCGCGGCTCGTTCTCGATCTTCCGCGGGGACGGACAGGGTGGCTTTGGGCTGGAGCCCGCCCGCGAGGTGGATCTGGGCATACGGGCGCTGGACGCGCACCTCGCAGACGTCAACCAGGACGGCCACATCGACTTTGTCGGCGGCGGCATCAACTCCAACCAGCTCAACATCATCTACGGGCCGCTCCTGGGTACGGCCCCGCTTGCGCGCACGGTGATCTGCACCCAGGAGCCCGTCATCAAAGGGACCGATGTGGAGGATCTCAACGGAGACGGGATCATGGATGTCGCCGTCACGGCGGGCTCCAACATCGAGCTCCTCTTTGGTCCCTTCCCGCTCAACAACCCGAACCAGACCTGCGTCGAGCCGACGACTCGTTATAAGATCGACACCTCTCCCCCCTCGGTGTCTGTCTATCTGCGGGATATCAATGCAGATGGGCGACCCGATCTGATCAGCGCGTCGAGCCTGACCAACATCGACGTCTTCTACAACCAGCCCCAGGTCAACACGCCAGGTCGCGCCTTCCCGCTGCCTTCAGGGAGCGCCTACGGCGTCCTGGGCTGCGGAGATGACCTGATCCGTGAGAGTGACATCGACTACCCGCTCTATTGTCGTGGAGAGGCGGTCTTCAACAGCACCCACCGCGAGCTCTCCGCCCCCTGCCTGACGATCACGGGCGGCGAGGTCGAGGATATGAACGGGGATGGGCAGCTGGATCTGGCGGTCAGCTGCATCGACACAGATAACCTGGTGATCTTCTTTGGCAATACGGACCCCGCGACCCGCGACGAGCACCCTTTCGCGTCGAGCGCAGCGGGGACGCCGCCGCCGGTGGAGATCACCGGCGTGCCTCGCCCGGGCCAGTTCGGGCTCACCGATATGAACGGCGACGGCGCGCTGGACATCCTGGTGAGCCAGGAGGAGTCTGACGCGCTGCTGGTGCTGCACAACAGCGGCGACGGCGAGGGGCGGATGGAGTTCACGCAGGCGCTGGAGACGGGCGAGCAGCCTGTCTCGGCGTGGGCGGGGTGTACGCTGGACAGCCGCGCGGCGTCCTGCGCGGTGCTGGAGGATCAGTGCACGCCGGAGCGCGCCATCGCGGTGACGGCGAACTCGTCGGCGGGGACGCTCTCCATCTTCGGCAAGAAGAGCCCGGCCTTCTCCAGCACCGTGGGGACGCGGCTGGTGGATACGGCGCGCGAGCTGGAGCCCTGCGCGCCGCTGACGCTGGAGGGGACCGCCGTGGGCGGCGACTGGAGCTTCGAGCAGCTCCGCGCAGGCGGGGAGCGCCCCTGCCTGGTCGAGCGCCTGGAGGTGCTGGTGGAGCCGACGGCGGCGGGGCGGGCTTCCTCAACGTGGAACATCGAGCTGGAGGCGGCGAGCCTGGGGCTGCTGACCCGCTCGCTGCCGCTGCTGACCCGCGAGGCCCTGCCGGCCTCGACCCTCTGGCACGCGGGGCTCTTGCGGAGCCTGGCGCGCTTTGAGAACACCCCGGCGCAGGGGCTCTGGCTCTTGAAGACCCGCACCCGCGACGGCGACATCCCGCCGCAGCCGGCCCTCTCCCGGGCGCGCCTCCTGATCAACCGCCAGCTCACCGATCCGCTCTACGAGGAGTTCCCTGCCAACCCCGACCAGCCGAGCGTCTGCACCACGCCCCGCGCGCTGGCTCAGGATCTCGGCCAGGACACCCTGGAGGAGGCCCAGCCCCTCTGCGGCTGGCGCGGTGAGGCGCAGCTGGAGGGGACCCTCCAGGGCGGCGTCAGCGTCCGCATCGCCCTCACCGGCCCTGGCCCCGGCGAGCAACCCTACGGCGGCGAGTTCTACGGCACCTGGACCAGCGGCACGCGCCTCGACCTCCGCGTTGTGGGCCTGCCGGATGGCGCCGAGATCGCCGTCCGCCCTGTCGGGAGCGCCCACCGCCTCGCCTCAGGCGAGGCCGCCGGAGGCGAGGCCAACATCATGTACACCGTCTCCGAGGCCTTCCAGCGGCGCTACCTCGTCCTGGACATCAGCCCGCCGGTGGGCTGGAGCGGCGCGTCCAACTGGACCGCGACGCTGGAGACGGGGCGTTGACCCCCTCGGGGGCGTGGCTCCAGACCCGGCCTGGAGCTACGCCCCTGGGCGAGTCGCCTCGTCCGGCGAGGTGTCGTGGAAGCGGGTGTAGTCGATCATGAGGCGTCCATCCTCCAGCTCGCTGAGGACATCGACGAAGCGAGCGCCGACGCGGATGTCCTCGGGGCTGTAGATGTAGCGGGCGTGGACGGTCTGGCCGTAGGTGCCGTCCAGGCCCGTCATGGTGCATACAATGCTCATGATATCACGATCCGGCTGGCTCCAATCGACAGAGGCGAGCGGGCTCTCCGCGTCGATCTCGTGCATGACCAGCCAGGTGAGGGCGAAGATGGGGGAGCGCGCGCGGACGAGCTTGAGATCGAGCATCCGGCGCAGGTGATGCCCCTCGGGGGTGATGACGTCCTTGAGGACGCTGACGCTCATGGTGGCCTCGACGACCTCGGTGCCTCGGGCGTTGTCGACGCGGAAGGCGAGCGTGGGGCGGCCGTTCTCGGTGTTGAGGACCATGACCGCGCTGTAGAGGGCTCCGGAGGTGGGCCGGGCGACCTTGGCGAAGATCACCCCGGTCGCCAGGGCGACGCCCAGGAGGCCCACAGCGGCCTCGACGGTCACGACGACATGCCCCAGGGGGAGGCGGGCGACATGGCGCCGTAGCCGATGGTGGACATGGTCTGGACGCTGAAGAAGAAGGCGTCCGTGAAGGAGCCCGGCGCGGCGCTGGAGACGCTGCCGGGCTCCAGGAGATAGAGCCCGGCGAAGACGACGTTGATGACGACATAGAGCAGGGAGAGATAGAAGTCCCGCCGCAGCGAGCCCGGCGCGGCGCCTGGCGAGGTCTGCGGTGCTCTCGCCGCGGGCGTCGTCGCCCTGGCGCTCCTCCAGCGGCGCCATGACCATATCGAAGACCACCTGCCCGACGCAGACCAGCGCCACCAGCCCCAGGAGGAGGGTGAGGTGTCCATAGAGGCGCGCCCGCGCCGCGAAGCGCTCCGCCCGGAGCTGCGCCCCCGCCACATCATCAAAGTAGATCCACCAGAGGCAGCAGAGGAGGAGGAGGGCGCCGATGGCCTCGACGTAGACCAGGAGGCCCGCCGCGCTGGCGGCGAAGCGCCCCAGGAGCATCATCGCCACGCCGCCCAGCAGGAGCAGCGTCGCCAGGACGAGGCGCTCGCCCAGGAGGCGCTGATCGACGCCGTGGAGGGCTTCAAAGGCGCGCATCGGGCCCGAGAGGGGGAGGAGCAGGAGGAGCACGACCGCCCCGCCCCAGGCCGGCAGCGTCCCGTGGGGCGCGAGCGCGCCGCCCAGCGCGCAGAGGGTGCCCGCGGAGGCCAGCCCCAGCGTCCAGGTGCCCATGACCTCCCGCGCGGCGGGGATCGCCCAGGCGGCGCGTCCGAAGAGGGCCGCCTGGAGGCCGCAGGCCGCCGCGCAGGCCAGCGCGAAGCTCGACACGTCGTGCCCCCGCAGGACATCCGGCGCGGCGACAGCCATCGCGCCCACCGCAAAGATCTGCAAGAAGATCAACACCCTGGCGATGAAGTCGTCCAGATCGATCAGGGTCGAGAAGACCACCGACCCCAGCCAGATCGACGCGACCAGCGCCCCCAGGCCCAGCGGCGCAGCCGCCGCCTCCAGCGAGGCGCTGGCCCCAGCGGGTGCATCACCTGAAGGAGCGCCCCCACCACCACAAGATCCAGGAGGATCTCCAGCCAGCCGACGCGCCGCCCTTCGGCGGCGCCAAAGAGGCGCGCAGCGTGGGACCAGCGGCTCCGCGTCAAGGCTCCTCCTCCCCGTCAGCCGCCGGGAGGCGCGGCACCCGGGCCTCCTGCATGAGCCGCACGCCGTCCAGCCAGCCGCGTCGGAAGGCGAGGGAGGTGATCACGGGCAGCTCCGGCAGGGCGCCGCCCCACGCCCGGGCCGCGACCCAGAGCGACGCCACGAGCCAGGGCAGCCCGAAGAGGCCGCAGGTCATGAGGGTGAGCGCGGCGCCCGCGCTGCCGAGGACGAGCCCCTGCACCGCGTGGTAGCGGAGCGCGGCGTCGCCGTCTCTCCCGGCGCGCCAGAGGGCCGCGGCGGCGCCGGGGAGCCCCCCGGCGTAAGCCAGCGCCGCCCAGTCGCGCCGCGGCGAGGACGCCTGGAGCCCCAGACGCCCCGGGATGCCGCGCGGGAGCGGCGCGAGGGCGACGGCCTCGCCTGGCGGGTCCAGGAGGACCTCGACGCCCTCCAGCCCCGGCGCGACGAGGAGCGGCGCCTGGGCCTCGGCGCTGAGGGGGTTGCCGCGCAGGTCCAGGCGACGCAGCGCGCCGCCGCCCGGGAGCGCCGCCAGCGCCGCGCAGGCGGCCTCCCCGGCGCCGGTGGCGGAGAGGTCCAGCTCCTCCAGGCGCCGGAGCCCCGCGCCGCGGCCGAAGGCGGCGACGCCAGCGTCCGCCAGCGGGTTGCGCCTCAGGCGGAGGACCCGGAGGCTGCCCAGGTGCTCCGAGGCGGCCAGCGCCTCGGCGCCTCGGGCGCCGATGACGTTCTCGCTCAGGTCGAGGCGCTGGAGGCTCGCCAGGGCCCGCGAGCGGGCCAGCGCGGCGGCGCCGTCGTCTCCGACGCCGTTGCGGGCGATCTCCAGCCGCTCCAGCGCCGCGAGCTGGGCGCCGCTGCCCAAGGCGAGGGCCCCCGCGTCGCCCAGGGCGTTGTCGCTCAGCTCCAGCGCCTCGATGGCGGAGGCCCGCCCGCCCTGGAAGAGCGCCCCCGCCCCGGCGGCGCCGATGCGGTTGCGCCCCAGGAGGAGGTGGCGGAGGTTGCTGACCAGCGGCGACGCCGAGAGGGCAGCCGCGCCGCGGTCCCCGATGCGGTTGCCGCTCAGGTCGAGCAGCTCCAGGTTGGCGAGGGCAGCGCGGGCGCCCAGCTCGACCAGCGCGGCGTCCCCGACCGCGCAGCCCGCCACGCGGAGGGCCTTGAGCCCGGTCAGCAGCGCCGCGTGGGCCAGCGCCCCCAGGCCGCCGTCTCCGATGGGGTTCCGGGAGAGGTCGAGGCGCTCCAGCGCCAGGAGCGTCCCCGAGGTCGCCAGCGCCGCGACCCCGGCGCCGCTCAGCTCGCTGTCCGCCAGGTCCAGCTCGCGGAGGGCCTTGAGGTGGGGCGAGTGGGCGAGGAGGCGCGCGGCCTCGTCGGTGAGGCCGTTCCCTCCCAGGCGCAGGCGGCGCAGCCCGGCGGCGTCAGGCGACGCCGCCAACGCGGCGATGGCGGCATCCCCCAGGCGGTTGCCGCGCAGATCCAGCGCGCGCAGCGAGGCCAGCCGGCCCACCGCGACCATCTCCTCCCAGGTGCTCAGGTCCAGCCCGGCCAG
>CAUJGC010000533.1 GCA_963169075.1 Myxococcota bacterium | reverse complement strand
GGCGGTTGTCGAGGCGGTCGAGGGTGATGACCTCGTTGGGGAGCTTGCCGCCGAGGCGCTTGGCGGTGGTGTTGAGCTTGCCGCCGCCCAGGGCGGCGGCGAGGACCCGGAGCGCCGGAGGGGTGCGCCGCAGGTGGAGGTCTTTGAAGTCGAGGGAGGTGGCGCCGAGGGCGAAGCGCTTGTCCCGCTCGACCTCCAAGGGGAGGGTCGGGGGGGCGTCAGGTGAGGCGGCGGCCCAGGCGAGGGCGGCGGGGAGGTCGGCGCCCTCCAGGCGGAGGGTGCCGGAGGCGCCCTTGACGGCCTTGAGGTAGTCCTCGGCGGCGTTGATGAGCTTGTAGGCGGGGGGCGCGGCGAGGGCGTGGAAGGGGGCCAGCGCCAGGAGCGCGGCGAGGGTCCAGGCGGCGAGGCGGGGGGCATAACGCGTCATGACATTATCTTGATACATTATAGATACATCACATCATGCTCTGGGGATCGACGTCCACGATGATGTTGACGCCTGGATAGGCGGCCTTGGGCTCGAAGTGTCCGGCGCCCTGGAGGAGCTGGGTGAGGAAGGCGCGGAGGGGCGCGCGCTGGCGTCCTTTGAGGAGGAGCTGCCAGCGGGTCTTGCCGCGGAGCTTGGCGAGGGGGGCCTGGGCGGGGCCGAGGAGGGAGACCTGATCGACCCAGGAGGCGTCCTGGGCGAAGAGGCGCTTGCCGATGGCGGCGTAGCCGCGGGCGGCGCGCTCGACGGCGACGGGGTCTTCAGCCTCGAAGAGGAGGGAGGCGAGGGAGGCGAAGGGGGGGTAGAGCATCTCGCGTCGGGCGTGCAGCTCGTGGGTGACGAACTGCTGGTAGCTGTGCTCGCGGGCGGCCTCGATGGCGTAGTGCCAGGGGGACCAGGTCTGGATGAGGACGCGCCCGGCTTTCTCGCCGCGTCCGGCGCGTCCGGCGACCTGGGTGAGGATCTGGAAGGTGCGCTCTCCGGCGCGGAAGTCGGGGAGGTTGAGGCCGAGGTCCGCCATGATGACGCCGACGAGGGTGACGTTGGGGAAGTCGTGCCCCTTGGTGACCATCTGAGTGCCCAGGAGGAGGTCGATCTCGTGGTTCCGGAAGCGTCGGATGACGTCGTGGAGGCGTCGCCCGGTGTCGCGGTCGAGGCGCGCGACGCGGGCCTCGGGGTAGAGGGCCTGGAGGTGCTGCTCCAGCTTCTCGGTGCCTGTGCCGATGAGGCCGATGTCCTCGGATTGGCATTGGAAGCAGGTCTGGGGCATGGGGATGGTGTGGTCGCAGTAGTGGCAGCGGAGGGCGCGGGGGCGCTGGTGGTAGGTGAGGGAGACGGCGCAGTTGGGGCAGCGCCAGGCGACGCCGCAGTCGCGGCACATGACGAAGGGCGACCAGCCGCGTCGGTTGAGGAAGAGGATGGCCTGCTCGCCCTGGGAGAGGGTCTGCTGGAGGGCGGCCTGGAGGGGGACGGAGAGGGTGTCTTCGGCGTCGGTCTGGGCGCCGCCGGTGTTGGCGGCGTCGCGCATATCGACGATCTCGACCTCGGGGAGCTGGCGCTCTCCGACGCGGGTGGACATGGGGAGGTAGCCGATGCGCTGCTGTCGGGCGTTGTGGTAGGTGTCCACGGAGGGTGTGGCGGAGCCGAGGAGGACGACGGCCTGGGTGCGCTGCCCCCAGACCTGGGCGAGGTCGCGGGCGTGGTAGCGGCAGCCGTTCTCCTGCTTGAAGGAGTGGTCGTGCTCCTCGTCCACGATGATGACGCCGACGTCGCGGAGGGGCGCGAAGAGGGCGGAGCGCGCGCCGATGACGATCCGCACCTTGCCCTGGTGGATGAGGCGCCACTGATCGTAGCGCTCGCCCGGGGTGAGGGCGCTGTGGAGGACGGCGACCTGATCTCCGAAGTGGCCGCGGAAGATGGCGACGAACTGGGGGGTGAGGCTGATCTCGGGGAGGAGGACGAGGGCGTTGCGTCCCAGCTCCAGGGCCGACTGGATGGTGCGGATGTAGACCTCGGTCTTGCCGGAGCCGGTGACGCCGTGGAGGAGGAAGGTGTGGAAGCGTCCCTCGTCGATGCGGGCGCGGATCTCCCCGACGGCGGCGGCCTGGTCGGGGGTGAGGTCGAGGGGTTCGGGCTGGCGTGGGGGCTCGCCCATGAAGGGGTCGCGGATGATCTCGCGCTCTTCGAGGTGGAGCATCCCGCGGGCTTCGAGGCGTCGGAGGACGTTGAGGGGCGCGTTGACGAGATCGCGCAGCTCGGTGAGGGGCCACTCGAAGCCCATGCGCTCGGTCTGGAGGACGCCGATGATGGCCTCCTGGGCGGGGCCGAGGCGCTCATCGACGTAGGGGTCGCGGCGCAGGGCGATGTAGGTCTCCATGCGCTTCTTGATCTTGTCCTTGCCCGCGATGTAGGCGCTGACGATCCAGCCGGCTTTTTCGCACTGGGCGATGGCGGCGTAGGTGAGGCCGCGGAGCTGGGCCTTGATGTCGTCGGTGTTGGCGGGGCCGCGGGCGGCCTCCAGGCGCTCCAGGAGGGCGCGGTGGAGGGGGGCGAGGGGGATGCCTGCGGTGAGGGCGCGCCGTCCGCCGTCGGCCAGCTCCAGGGTGCGCTCTCCGGCGACGCGGAGGCCTGCGGGGATGGCGAGGCGGACGGCCTCCCCGATGGGGGAGACGTAGTAGCGGGCGGCCCACTCGATCAGCTCGACCTGGTCGGCGGTGAGGACGGGATCGACGTCGAGGACGTCTGCGACGTCCACGATCTTGTCGAGGAGGGCCTCGTCCTCGGGGGGGCCGCAGCGGTGGAGGGCGATCCCGGTGCGGGGCTTCCCCCGGAAGGGGACGAGGAGGCGGACGCCGGGCTGGACGGTGTCGCGGTGCTCCTCGGGGACGCGGTAGGTGAAGGTGGTGTAGACCGGGACGTCCATGGCGACCTGTACGAAGTCGCCGTCGGCGGCGTCTTCGACGGTCGTCTCGACGCGCCGGAGGAGGGAGGTCTGGAGAGGATTGGAAGCCATGACTCCAGGGGGCAGAGGTGATCGCGGCGCGCAGGTCGCCGCGCCTGAGGAGGAGAGTGTAACACATCACTGACAGCCTGTGCAGACCCCTCTGCAAAAAAAACCGCCGCGCGCGAGGCCGCGCGGGGTCGCCCTGCGGTGTACACGCGGGGGCGCATGCGCTAGGTTGGGGCGGGATGCTTCCAGTCGGCGCGCGTTGGGTGCGCGCCGGTGTCTGACGCGATCAGCGAGGTGTTGATGTTCAATCCAGCGATGATGGACCCGGCGTTGATGAGCTTCTTCAAGCAGGCCGGCGAGGCCTATCAGGAGCTTCAGGAGGCGGAGGCGGCGGGGAAGCTGAACAAGGCGCTGGCGAAGTACTGCGGCCCGACGCTGCCGGTGCAGCCGAGCGATGCGGGGTTCGCGGCGCGGTGCTACCTCTACGCGGCCAAGGGTTATGCGACGGCGCACATCGACGGCCAGATCACGATGGGGGAGATCAAGGCGGCGCTGGCGGAGACGGGGGTGTGGCCTCCGGGCGGTGTGCAGGACGGGCCAGGGCAGCTCTACCTGGCGTACTCATTGGGTTTTTTGCTGGGGAGCGAGCTGCCTGAGGAGCGCCAGCAGAAGATCCTGGAGATGCTGCCGATGGCGGCGCGGATCGCGTCCAACCCCAACGCGTTCGCGCAGCAGCTGGGGTTGACCCCCGAGAAGATCCAGGAGATGGCCCGCGACCCGCGGGTGCAGGCGATGCTGGGGAAGCTGGGGCAGGGTTGACCTGCCGCTCCCCATCCCAACCACGGAGGAGGCCTCGATGTCCCAGGACGACACTCTGTCAGCGCACGGCGAGATCGCGTGCGAGGACGACGCGACCTACAAGGTCGTCGATCACGCGCTGCTCTCCCTCTGGGAGACGGTGAACACGCTCTCGCGTATCCGCCCGCCGAAGCCGAAGTATTACCGGGTGACGGTGTTCGGCTCGGCGCGCATCCGCCCGGAGGACGCGCTCTACGCGGAGGTGCGGGAGCTCTCCCGGCAGCTCTCGGCGGCGGGGTGCGACATCGTCTCCGGCGGCGGGCCGGGGCTGATGCAGGCGGCGAACGAGGGCGAGAACCTGGGCGACCCGGAGAACAAGACGCGCTCCATCGGGGTGCGGGTGGCGCTGCCCTTTGAGAAGGAGCCCAACCCCTTTGTGGAGAAGGCGTTCCTGCACCAGAGCTTCTTCACGCGCCTGCACCACTTCATGACCTTGAGCAACGCCTTCATCGTGGTGAACGGCGGGATCGGGACGGCGCTGGAGACGCTGATGATCTGGCAGCTGCTCCAGGTGAAGCACGCCGAGGACGTGCCGCTGATCTTCGTGGGGCCGATGTGGCGCGGGCTGGTCGAGTGGGCGCGGAGCTACATGATCAGCCACGATCCGCCGCTCTGCAACGCGCACGATCTGGAGATCCCGCAGTGCGTGGACAGCGTGGAGGAGGCGGTGGCGCTGATCCAGGCCCACAAGGGGCGGACCTTCGATCAGGGTCGCTGGTGAGGGTCCGGGGGCGCTACGCGCCCTCCCCTTCGGGTCCGCTGCACCTGGGCAACGCCCGGACGGCGCTGGCGGCGTGGCGGAGCGCGCGCCTCCAGGGGGGCGCCTTCGTCCTGCGGGTGGAGGATCTGGATCGCCAGCGCTCGCGCCCCGAGCTGATCGACGTCAACCTGGCGGAGCTGCGCTGGCTGGGGATCGACTGGGACGAGGGGCCGGATGTGGGGGGGCCCTGCGGGCCCTACGTCCAGAGCGCGCGCTTCGCGCGCTACGAGGAGGCGCTGGAGCGGCTGCGCGGGTCAGGGCACACCTTCGGGTGCTGGCTCTCCCGCAAGGACGTCCTGGAGGCCTCCAGCGCCCCCCACGGCCGGCCCCACGTCTATGGCCCGGCCCAGCGGGCGCTGAACGCGGCGGTCGGGGCGGCGCGGCGCCAGGCGGGCAAGGCGTCGTGTGAGCGCTTCCTGGCGCCGCCGGGCGAGATCGCCTTCGTGGACCGGGAGGCAGGGCCGCAACGCTTTGATATCCTTGAAGAGATCGGTGACTTTGTGCTGCGGCGCGCCGATGGGGAGTGGGCGTATCAGCTGGCTGTGGTGGTGGATGATCTCGCGATGGGGATCACGGAGGAGGTGCGCGGGGAGGATCTGCTGGTGAGCACCGGGGCGCAGCTCCTGCTCTATGCGGCGCTGGGCGCGGCGCCGCCGGTCTTCGCCCATGTGCCGCTCCTCCTGGATGAGGACGGGCAGCGCATGGCGAAGCGCCGCGGCTCACAGACCTTGAGCGCGCTCCGCGAGGCGGGAGCCTCGCCGGAGGCCCTCGTCGGGCGGCTGGCGCACAGCATGGGCTGGGTGGAGACGCCTGCGCCGCTCCGGGCGGTGGAGCTGCTGGACGGGGGTCTGGGGGAGCTTCCCCCAGCCGCCGGAGGCAACCCGAAAACCCAATAAAAACCATCAAAAGTCAAGCATATCACACATGATCTGCTCGACTTCTCCACCTCACGCCCCCGCAGCCCAGCTCTCCTGCTCCCCGCAGGCAGGCTCGCCGTGGAGGCGCGCGAGGGCCTCGGTGTGGAGCGCGACGGCGCCGAGGAGATCGCAGCGCCCCAGGTCGAGGAGGAAGCGCGCCGCGTCAGGGCGGTAGAGGCGACAGGCGTCGAAGAAGAGGCGCTGGAGGGCGCCCGTGTTCAGCTCCTGGTTGCGCTCCAGGCCGAGGAGGCGCTGCTCGGCGGCGAGGGTGTCTCCGACCAGCTCGCGGAGGACGACGGGCGCGGCGAGGGTGAGGGCTCGGGCGAGGTCGTGGCGCTCGGCGGCGGCGAGGCGGTGGAGGAGGTGGGCGAGATCGGCCTGGGCGGGGGTGACGACGCGGAGGACGCCCTCCAGGAGCGGCGCCACGGCGTCGTCGAGGGCGCGGTCTGCGGCGTCGAGGACGATCTGGACGACGTGGAGGAAGCCGTCCTCAAAGCGGCCCAGGGTGAGGAGGGTGTTGTCGTCTGCGTCGTCCAGGGCGGCGACGAAGAGGGTGCGCTCCAGGCGCTGGGGCGCTTCGAGGAGGTAGAGGGTGTCGAGGGAGCGCTTCCCCCAGACGAGATCCGGCGCGTAGCCCGAGGTGGAGGCCACGCCGGGCAGCAGCGCGTAGCGCGGCAGGGGGCGCACCGAGCTGGGGCGGCGCGCCGGCTCGACCTGGGGGGCCTGGGCAGGGGTGTGGAGATCGAGGGCAGGAGCAGCGTTCATGGGTCCCTCCTTGGGGGTGGTGTCCTGTCAGCGGCGCGACGAAGCGCTGACAATCCGTGGACGTCCGCGCGCCGAGGCGCGCGGTCTGAACACCACCCTTGTACTGAAAGACTGCCCTCTGGTCAAAACTTCAGAGCAACTTTTTTCAGCCCGGCTCCGACGAGCCCCACGGCAGATCCTTCTGGTAGACCGGGTAGATGTTGTTGCAGAAGTGACAGCGCAGGTGCAGCGGCTCGCCCTCCTCCGCGAAGGCCTCATCCACCTCGGCGCGGCCCAGCATCCTGAGGCCGTCCTGCATGCGCTCCTGGGAGCAGGCGCAGCGGAAGGCGATGGGGCTGTCCTCCAGGATCGAGAAGCCCTCCGGGAAGAACTCGGCCAGCAGCACCTCCGCGTCCAGGCCGCCGTCGGCCAGCAGCTCGCGGAGCGGCGGCAGCGCCTCCACCCGGTCCGCCAGCTGCTCGGTGAGGGCCAGGTGGCGCAGCTCGTCCTGAACGGTCTGCCCCGCAGGCGGCAACGCCTGCACCAGAAAGGCGCCGGAGGCCTCGCAGGTGCCCGCCGCCGTGAAGCGCTCGTCCATGCCGACGGCGGTGCGGATCTGCTCGGAGTTCAGGTAGTAGAAGGTCAGGTCATGCGCCACGCTGCCGGTGATCAGCGGCGTGACGCCCTGGTAGGGCTCCCCCAGACCCAGGTCCCGGATGACCAGGAGGCGCCCCTCGGCGCCGAAGGCCGCCTGGATGGTCGCCGGGCGCTCCGCGTCGGGGAAGGTGTCGCGGGCCGCGTAGGCGCGCACGCCGCCGTAGGCGTCGGCGGTGGCGCGGGCGTAGGTGAGGGGCCCCGCGCCGCGCACCTCGATGGTGACCGACTGATCCCCCTTGAGGGCTGTGCTCAGGAGGAGCGCGGAGGACGCCACGCGGCTGGTCGCTGCCGCGACGACGGCGTCCATCTGATGCCGCCGCTGGATCTCCCGCGTCAGCGCGGTGGTGGTCAAAATCGTCGCGCGCACCTCGCCGCCTGCGGCGATGGCGCGGATCATCCGGTCCTGGGGCTCTGCGGTCATACCTGCTCCTAGAGGTCGCCCGACCCCGGGTTGTAGGGGTCCAGCGGGATGAGGGCCTCCAGGCGGCGCACGATCGCGTCCAGCTCGGCGGCGTCGTCATCCGAGGGCATCGGTTTGCCCCGCTCCAGCGGCGACGTCAAGGGGCGCGACGGCGCAGGCGCCATCCGCGTCGCCTCGTCCGCGACCAGCGCGGCCATCGGCGGCGGCGTCGCGACGCTCCGCTCCCGCTGCACCTCGACCACCAGCGCGCTCAGCTTCAGGTTGAGCGGCCGGGGCAGCGTCGGACCGAAGGGGGGCAGGCTCCCCTCGCGCGCCTCGCGGAAGAGGAAGCGCCCGGCCTGCATCGCCACGAGCTGCCCCATGTAGGCGCGCGCCTGGAGGCGGAGCGCCTCCTGGAGCGCCTCCTCGCTCAAGGCCCCCGCCAGGATCAGGCGCTCCCCCAGCGGGCGCTCGTCTCGCCCCTGGAGGGCGACCTCCAGGAGCCCGCCGTCCACCCAGCCCCGGTCCAGCAGGAGCCGCCCCAGGAGGAGATCCGGGTCCGACACCCGCGGCTCCAGCGTCCGCAGGAGATCCCCCTGCACTGTCAGGCGGAAGGCGCGCTCCGCGCCGTGCAGCTCCAGCGCGCCGCTCCAGCGCTGCTCCCGCACCAGCCGCAGCACGTCCGCCGGGCGCAGGGCGCCCAGATCCCCCTGGAGCCGCACCCCCGACGCCTCCTCACCCGGCCCCGCCAGCCCCGCCCCAAGGAGCGGCAGCGCCGCCAGCCCGGGCGGCGCCAGGGGCTCCGGCTCGATGTCCATCACCGCCGTCTGGATCAGCTCTGCGCGCCGCTCCAGATCCCGCTCCATCCCGATGCGCTCCCAGTCCTCCGCGAGCTGGATCGCCCACGCCTTCAGGAGCCGCCCTGGCGGGCGCGTCGGCGACGCCTGGGGCGGGAGCAGCGCCTCCAGCGGCGCCATCCGCGTCGCCTCGTGAGGCGCCAGCTCCTCCGGCGCCGCCCAGGGGAAGAGCGCGTCCATCGACGCCATGCGCGTCGCCTCGTGGGGCGCCAGCTCCTCCGGCAGACGGGTCGGCTCCCCCTCGTAGCCCCCCTCCGCTGCGAGCCCTGGCAGGTCCTCCGCCGAGCCCCAGGCCGGCGCGTCGCTCTCGAAGTGCTCCGTCGCGCCCAGCGTCTCCAGCTCCGCCGTCTGGAGCAGCGCCTCCAGCTCCGGCAGCTCGTCCTCGGCGCTCACCGGCTCGAAGAGGTCGTCCGCGCCCGCCGCAGGGACGAGCCCGACGGCGGCCTCCAGCCCGGCCTCCTCGTCCTCCTCCTCAAAGAGCAGCTCCGCGTCCTCGATGAGGTGGATGTCCTCATCCACCACGATGTCCACCTCCATCGAGTCGAACGCGCTCACCACCGGCGCGGGCGTCGCGAAGGGAAGCTCCCCCTCGCCGCGCAGCTCCGGCACGCGATCCGACGCCGCGGCGCAGAGCTCACGCGGCGTGAACGGACGCCCGAGCACCGACGCGGCCTCGCCCCAGCCGGGCGGCGGCGAAGGGACCGCCTCGGGGTGAAGCGACGTGATGATGACCGGCGTCCCCTCCCACCCCGCCAGCCGGGACCACACCTGCTCGGGCTCGCGCCCCGAGGCGGCCACCAGCAGCGCCGCCGACGCGGGCCTGACCGCCTCCTCCCAGGTGCCCCATGTCGCCACCTCGGCCCCCAGAGCCTCCAGCGCCAGCTGCGCGCAGCGACGCGTCGTCGGGTTGGGATCAATCACATAGACAGACGCCATCGCTCTCTCCTGAGCCGCCGTTCAACGCCGACAGCAACGACCATAGGGCTTCCCCGAACCGCAGGGACAGGGCGCGCCCTTCTGCACGCGAGGCACGGCGCGGCGCTCTTTGAAGACCTTGAGCCCCTGCCCCTGCACCAGATGGTGCTCCAGCAGCTCCAGCGCGTTCTGGGCGACGTCGTGCCGCACCGTGTCCGCGAAGCTCCGCTCAAAGAAGAGCTCCTCGCCGCGAACAAACACAGCCCAGTAGAGCGTCATGCTCAAGAGCATGACGAGCGCCGGCACCTCCATGGAGCCGAAGGGCGTATAGGTCGCTGCGACGCGCAGCAGCTCCGGGGAGGGATCGCTGTCCAGCTTGAAGCGCTCGCGCTCCTCGGGGCTGAAGCTCCACCCCGTCTTCATCATCTCGCGCCCCAGCGTCGCGACGAAGCCCTCCATCGCCCGGGGATCGCCGTCCACCTTGTCGAGCGTGTCCCGGAAGATCTCCCGCACCTCCTCGCCACGGGCCGTGTCGGGGTGCAGGATGTTCGGCTTCTGGTGGAGGAGCCGCGCGCACTCCGCCCGCAGCTTGTTGTGGCGCATCCCGATCGCGCACAGCCCAAGCGACGCCGTCAGCGTGCGCGAATAGGTCAGCTCACCGCGCCAGGTCTCCCGCAGCGGCCCCAGCGCGTGCCGACCCAGCCGCGCCGAGGTCCACCCCGCCAACAAGATGGCCCGCGGGTGCCCGAAGCGCACCGCGCTCCATGCGTGCATCCGCATATACTCCGCCCAGGCGCTCTTCCCCCCCATCAGCTCATCCAGCTGGCCCATGCTCCGCTCGATCTCGTCCGATGGACCGTCGGCCACCAGCATCTGCGCGTGGGTGGAGCCCCAGTAGGTTTGCCAGAAGCGCACCAGCTCCGGGCTGCTCTGGCCGCGCGCCAGCTGACGACGCTCGGCGCGCTGCTTGAGGTGATCCCGCAGATCGTAGAGCTGCCCCCCCAACCCCGCGGCTGTACGCACAAAAAGCCAGGGGTGCAGCATCCGCAGCGTCGCCAGACCGTGGTAATCCTCCCGCGAGAGGTAGGGCCCCGAGGTGAAGAGCCGATCGATGAGCTTACCCACCTCCCCCTGATGCGCCTCTTGCAGGTGACGATCCGCACGGGCCAGGCGCTCCTGCAGCCGCACGATATCCCCCGAGAGATCACGAAGGCGACGCCAGCTCAGGATCGGGTGCCCCCCCGTGCTCATCCCCCGACCCAGGCAGGTCACAAAGCCCCCCTCCCGCGTCACGATCAGGTGGCACGGCGACTCCCCCGCGCTCAGCGCGATCGCCACACGCTCCACCCCGGGCGCCAGCTCCATCTTCGCCAGAAGATAGCTCAAGAGCGCCGAATCCTTGTAGAGGCTCATCGCCAGCTCGGCTTCCGCCTCCTCCGCGCGCGTCAGCAGACGCTCCAGAAAATGTGTGTCATACCCCATGCCCACACCTCCACGGCTCACCCGATCCCGAAGCGGCTCAGCTTCTTGTGCAGCCCCTCCCGCGTGATCTGGAGCGCCTCCGCCGTCCGCGTCTTGTTGCCGTCGTGGGCCCGCAGCGCGTCCAGCAGGATCCAGCGCTCCACCTCCTCCAGCATCGACTTCAAGCCGCCCTTGAGCGGGCCCACCCGATCCAGCACGCCCTGCGCGCGGCGGATCCGCGGCGCCAGATGCTCCGGCAGCACCAGATCCCCAGGCACCCCGTAGATCACGATCCGCTGCAGCTCGTTCTCCAGCTCCCGGATGTTCCCCGGCCAGGGGTAGCTCTGGAGCAGCATCGTCGCCTCGGGCGAGAAGTGGATCGACGGACGACCGTACTCCGCCGAGAAGCGGCGGAGGAAGTGCTCCGCCAGCAGCGGGATGTCGTCCCGACGATCCCGCAGCGGCGGCAGGTGGATCGGGAACACGTTGAGCCGGTAGTAGAGATCCTCCCGGAAATTCCCGGCCTCCACCTCCTCCTGGAGGTTGCGGTTGGTCGCCGCGATCACCCGCGCGTCGATCTTGCGCGCCTGGAGCGCACCCACCGGCCGCACCTCGCTCTCCTGGAGCACCCGCAGCAGCTTGGCCTGGAGCGCCGCCGTCGTCTCCCCGATCTCGTCCAGGAAGATCGTCCCCCCGGAGGCGATCTCAAAGAGCCCCTTCTTGTCCGCGTCCGCCCCCGTGAAGGCCCCCTTGCGGTGGCCGAAGAGCTCCGACTCCAGCAGGTTCTCCGGGATCGCGGAGCAGTTCTGCGCGATGAAGAGCTTGTCGCGGCGGTTGGAGCGGTAGTGGATCGCCCGCGCGATCAGCTCCTTCCCCGTCCCCGTCTCCCCCGTGATCAAGATCGTCGCCCGCGTGTTCTGCACCCGCGCCACCAGATCCATCACGCGCTGCATCGCAGACGAGTGGCCGATGATGTCGCGGAAGAGGCGCTCCTCCTTCGCCTTCAGGAAGTGGTTCTCGCCCACCGCCCGCTCCTCGGCCCCCTTCACCCGCTGGTAGAGCCGCGCGTTGTCCAGCGTCAGCGCCATCTGACGCGTCAACACCAGCAGCGCCTCCAGATCCCGCGGCGTGAACGCCCCCTCGTCGCTGCGGTTGTCCACCTGGATCACGCCGATGATCCGCTCCCCCACCGCCAGCGGCGCGCCCATCAACGAGCGGATCTGGTTCCGCACCATCGACACCGACGGATCCATGTCCGCCGTGTCACACACCAGCACCGCCGCGCGGCGACCCAGCACCTCCTCCTGCACCACCCGGCTCGGACGCTCGCCCGCCGTCGCCTCACCCCACCGATCCACCGAGAGGTAGGGCACCAGATCCGGCGCCGCCGCCTCCACGCTCCCATACGACGGCTGCTGATCCAGCAGCACCGTGATGTGCGTCGCGTTCGGCAGCAGATCAAAGATCGCCGCGCAGGCCGCCCGACACCCCCGCTGCATGTCCAGCGACCCGTCCATCAGCTGCGACGCCCGGAAGAGCCGCGCCGCAAGCTCCGGGTCCGCGCTCACCTGCCCCTGAAGCTCCAGCAAGCGGTCCAGGTTCGACACCGCCAGCAGCGTCATCGCGTCGTCCAGCGCCACCCCCTGGCGCGTCGGACGCGAGATCGACGGGCCGTCCGCGATCTGCACCCGCAGCACCGTCCCGGCGGCTGCGTCCCCGACGATGATCGCGTCACCATCCCGGAGCTGCACCGCCAGGCCGTGCTCCTCATCCAGCGGCCGCAACGCCTCGCCGCGACGATGGTGCGAGCCGTTCGTGCTCTTCAGATCACGGAAGTAGAGGTGACCGCGGAAGAAGACCAGCTCCCCGTGCAGCCCCGAGACGTAGGCCCCCCCAAGGCGCACCTCGCACCCCTCCTGACGACCTACGCGGAACGTCATCCCCTCCTCCAGCTTCCGCGGCGACGCGAAGGCTGGAGGCGGAGACGGCTCGCCCGACTCGACGGTGATGGTGAAGATCATAAGCGCGCCGCGCCCTCTGGGCCTCAGCCCTGCTTGTTCTTCAAGAAGGCACGCACCGCCCGCATCTTGAAGTGGACGTCCTTGTACTCCGGACCCCGGCGATCCTTCTCCTCCTGGATCAAGGCGTCGATGGCCTCGACGCTCTTGGCGCCGCCCACCCTGTAGAGCCCCGCCAGGCTGATCAGGCGCAGCTCCAGATCGCTGCTCTTGAGCCCGCCCTCGATCAGCGAGGCCTCCGCCGCGCCGCCCGGCTCCAGACGCCCAAGCTCCCACGCCGCCTTCCGCGCCTTGTCCTTGTCCGTCCCCTTCAGGTGACGCTCGAAGCAGGCCGCCTGGCCGTCGCACTCCTTCGCCACCTCCAGCATGCCCTTGTAGCCCTCCAGCTTCTTCTTGACGTCCTCGACCTTCTCCTGGGCGATGAGCTTGTCAAACTCCTCCAGCTTCGACCCCGGCGCCAGCTGCGCATACTCCAGCGCCGCCTCCCAGCGCGTCTGGTACGCGAACGCCGGGTTGCCGTACTTCGCCAGCTCCGGGATGTCCCCCTTCTGCGCCACCTCCGCCAGGATCGGCAGCCCCTTCTCCCGATCCCCGATCTTCTGGATCGCGCTCACCGACGCCTGCACGATGTCGTGCTTCGAGCGCTTGTCGTAGTCCAGCATCGCCTGGTACGGCTTGATCGCGTCCTTGTCCAGCTTCGCCGTCTTCTCCAGCAGCTCCAGCGCCTTCGGATCCCCGATGTCGCCCAGCGCGCTCGTCGCAAAGACGAAGAACTGGATCCGGTTCTGCGCGAAGCTCAACAGCTTGTCGTCGCGGTAGTGCACCGGCGCGATCTTGTTCGCCTGCAACGCCTCCAGCAGCGGATCCACCGCCGCAGGATCGCGCAGCAGCCCCAGCACGTCCGCCACCTTGATCTCCAGCGAGCCCTCCACGAACGACGGGTACTTCGCGAAGCGCAGCTTGATCGCCTCGTTCTCCCCCTTCAACACCTTGATCAAGGCCGGCGTCGCCTGCTTCCCCGCCGCCAGCACCGCCGTCGCGCACTCCTTGTAGACGTTCTGACCCTTCGCGTTGTCCAGGTACATCCCGTACACCAGCGCCTCCACCGTCGGCGGCGCGAACTGGCCGATCGCCAGCAGCACGTCGCACGCATACGAGTGGTACGCGATCGGCTCGCTGTCCGGATCGTACTTCGTCAGGATCTCCGTCAGGAGCGGGATCTGCGACGCGTCCGGCATCGCCGCGAACGACTCCAGGATCGCACGGCGCAGATCCTCGTTCGGCACCGACTGGAAGGCCGTCAGCATCGCCGGGATCTGATCCTTCGCCTGGATGTCACCCAGCGCCAGCGCCGACGCCGCCTTCTCCCGGTTCGTCGGCGCGTCCTTCATCGCCGCCACATACACGTCCTTCGCCTGCGGATCCCGCAGCGGCGCCAGGAGCGTGAACACCTTGTCCTTGTCCTTGTCCTGCTTGTAGAGATCCACCAGCGCAGGCACCAGCTCCCGCTGCTTCGCCTCCGGCAGCTTCCCCACCTCGTCCAGCGCCTTCAGCCGATCCCCCTCCGCCAGCTGCTGACGCAGGTACGCCGGATCGCTCCAGTCGGGCTTCTCGCAGCCCGAGAGCGCACCCCCGACCCATGCCAGCATCACAAACGCTCCCACAAGACGCAGAGTGGTGGATCGACGCGCTGTCTTCTTCATGAAGTCTCCTCTCTTCGCCGTCTGCTCTTCATTCCCAAGGACATCCAGCGCGCGCTCGCGCCGCCGGGCTCAACCCCCACTTATAAACCCCACCCCACCACCCCGTCAACGACCGCCCTCCCCTCCAATTGAC
>CAUJGC010000532.1 GCA_963169075.1 Myxococcota bacterium | reverse complement strand
GCAGGGAGCGTCAGCGACGTGTTGTCGGTGGCGAGCGTAGCGTGGTCGGTGCCCCCCCGTCACGGGGGGGGCCGGGGGCGTTCGTCCTGTGAAGCGTAGCGGAGCAGGAGGTTACGCAGCCGGGGGGGTTGCCGTCGCGTCGTCGCATCGCATAGGCTGCTGCGCGGGGCGAGGGATGGCGGGGGCAGGCCGGAGTGAGGAGTGATGAAGGGGTTCGCGCGCTTCCAGGGGACCGAGCGTTACATCGCGTCGCAGGAGCTACAGGACGCGGTGAACGTGTCGCTGGCGTTGGAGCGTCCGCTCTTGATCAAGGGGGAGCCCGGGACGGGGAAGACGCTGCTGGCGCGCGCGATCGCGGAGGGGCTTGGGATGGAGCTGCTGCGCTGGCATGTGAAGTCCACCTCCCGGGCGCAGGAGGGGCTCTACGTCTACGACACGGTGCAGCGCCTCAACGACAGCCGCTTTGGGGACGGGGATGTCGGTGACATCCGGCGCTACATCAAGTATGGGCCGCTGGGCGAGGCCCTGCGGCGAGAGGAGCGGGTGGTGCTCCTGATCGACGAGGTGGACAAGGCCGACCTGGAGTTCCCCAACGACCTGCTGCACGAGCTGGATCAGATGAGCTTCACCGTCTCCGAGACGGGGGATACGGTCACGGCGAAGCAGCGCCCCGTGGTGATCATCACCTCCAACGCCGAGAAGGAGCTGCCCGACGCCTTCCTCCGGCGCTGCGTCTTCCACTACATCGCCTTCCCCGACAAGGCGGCGATGGAGCAGATCGTGCGGGTCCACCACCCGGGGCTGGAGGACCAGCTCCTGGCGCAGTGTATGATGATGTTCTACTGGCTCCGGGAGCAGCAGGAGCTGCGCAAGCGCCCCTCCACCAGCGAGCTGATCGACTGGATCGCGGCGCTGCTGCGGGGCGGCGTCGATCCGGCCCGGCTGGAGCGGGAGTTCCCCTTCCTGGGGGTGTTGCTCAAGAAGGAGACCGACCTCCAGGCGGCGCAGCGCCTCGCGGGGCGCGGCGTGCGCTGGCGCCACTGAGGAGCCCGGGATGTTCATCGACTTCTTCTTCCTGCTGCGCGAGCACGGCGTCCCGGTCTCGGTGACGGAGTGGCTCGCGTTGATGGAGGGGCTCTCTCGGGGGCTGGCCGGGGGGACGCTGACCGGGTTCTACCACCTCTGCCGCGCGGTGTGCGTCAAGAACGAGGGCCACTTCGACACCTACGACCAGTGCTTCGCCGCCTGGTTCCACGGCGTCGAGGCCACGCCGGAGGCGCTGGCCCAGGTCGAGGCCTGGCTGGAGGCTCCGATCCCGCCCCGTGAGCTGACCCCGGAGGAGGTCGAGGCGCTGGAGCGCCTCGACCTGGAGGAGCTGCGGCGGCGCTTTGAGGAGCGCCTGGGCGAGCAGACCGAGCGTCACGACGGCGGGAGCCGCTGGATCGGCACCGGCGGCAGCAGCCCCTTCGGGCACGGCGGCACGCACCCCACCGGGGTGCGCGTGGGCGGCGAGGGGCGGGGCCGGAGCGCGATGCAGATCGCCAGCGAGCGTCGCTTCCGCAACCTGCGCCACGACGTGGTGCTGGATGTCCGCCAGGTCGAGGTCGCGCTGCGTCGCCTCCGCCAGCTCGGGCGCTACGGCAGCCGCGAGGAGCTGGATCTGGAGGAGACGGTCGATGAGACGGCCCGCAACGCGGGCGACATCGAGCTGGTCTTCCGCCCCGAGCGCAAGAACACCGTCAAGCTCCTCCTCTTGATGGACGTGGGCGGCTCCATGACCGCCTACACGCGCCTCTGCGAGCGGATCTTCTCGGCGGCCCACGCGGCGACCCACTTCAAGGCGTTCAAGCACTACTACTTTCATAACTGCGTCTACGAGACGCTCTTCACCGACATGGCGCGCCGGGAAGGGGAGCCCACCGCGCGGGTGCTCTCCGAGCTGGACCCCTCCTGGTTCTGCGTCGTCGTCGGAGACGCCGCCATGCACCCCTACGAGCTGACCGCTCCCGGCGGCGCCATCGACTACTTCCACCAGAACAGCGAGGCCGGGCTGGTGTGGCTCCAGCGCATCGCCACCCGCCTGCCGCGGGCGGTGTGGCTCAACCCCGAGCCCCCGCGCTACTGGGAGAGCACGGCGACGATCCAGCTCATCAAGCGTGTCTTCGAGATGCACCCCCTCACGCTGGACGGCCTGGAGGCAGGGATCGCCTCGCTGCTGCGCCGTCGAACGTGAGCCAACCCTTTGCGTCGCCGCCATTTTGTGCAAGAGTGGAGCCGGGTGTATGCCCCAAGCCTTCTTCCTGCCCCTGAACCACCCTGCCCTGCGCTTTGAGGGACGCTGCTTGAGCTGCGGTGATGCGACGCATGAGACAGTCCTGCTCTCGGGAGGCGTGCGCGGCGACGACGCGCTCTCCTGGGCCCAGCCGCTGCCCCTCTGCGCGGGCTGTGAGGCGGTCGGCGCGCGCCGACA
The DNA here is from genome assembly GCA_963169075.1 of Myxococcota bacterium. Taxonomy (GTDB): domain Bacteria; phylum Myxococcota_A; class Bradymonadia; order Bradymonadales; genus CAUJGC01. The sequence goes on along the minus strand of CAUJGC010000532.1, from coordinate 9,575 downwards.
TCGCCTCCGGAGCTGGATCAGCGCCGGGTGTTGGGGGCTCGGCGGGGCGCTTGGGGTCGGGGTCGCGCTGGGGCTCCTCCTCGGCGCCGGATGGCGCGCGTGGAGCGCAGGCGCCGCAGGGCTGCCTGCGGCGCTCCTCGGCGGGCTCCTCCTGCGGGCGGCGTCGGCGGCGTGGCTGGAGCCGGCCCTCTGGCGTCGGCTCCAGGTGGGCGGCGTCCCCCTCAGCCGCTACAGGGAGGTGGAGCTCTTCTGCTTCCGCGAGCCGCGCAAGGGCGCGGATGCACGCTTCATCTGCCTCCGCCTGGAGGATGATGACGCCGCCGCGGCCTTCGCGCGGCTGAACCCGGAGGCGATGAGCCTGGAGGCCTGGGAGGCGAGCTACTGATGAGCGATGGACGTGGAGGCCTGGGAGCGTCGAGCGCGCTGGAGCGCCTGCTCCAGGGGGCCTGGGCGGAGCCCGCAGCGCGCGACGCGCTGCTGCGCGAGGCCCTCGGCAGCGCCGAGGTGGGCGGGCTGGTGCGCCTGCTCCTCTCGGGAGATGAGGAGGTCCGCCGCGCGGCGATGGTGCGGCTGCGCCGCGTTGGGAGCGCCGCGATGGTGGACGCGCTGCTCCAGGAGGCGCCGCGCCACGAGCCCGAGGCGGTGCTGGTGGCGGTGGAGCTGCTCGCGCTGATCGCGCCGCCGGGCAGCGCCCAGCGCGCGGCCTGGTTCCTCCCCCACGCCGACCCCCGCGTCCGGGCCGCTGCCGAGGCCTTTGTCCTGGCGGGCGCCCTGGATCGGGACGTGCTCTCGGTGCTGCTGGGGTGGGTGCAGGTGGAGAGCGACGCCGCGCGGGCGCTGCGCGTCCTGGAGCTGCTGCGCCGCGACCTCCGCCCCGAGGAGGTGCGCCAGCCCGAGATCCTCCAGGCCCTCAAGCGCGGCCTGCTCCACCCCGCGCCCGAGGTGCGCCAGCGAGCGTGCCACCTCCTGGCCTATGCGGAGAGCCCGGAGGTGGCCCCGGCGCTCATCGCCCAGCTCACGAGCGAGGAGGGCCCCCAGCGCGACGAGCTGCTCCGCGCCCTGCGCCGCGTCCTCCAGAGCGCCTCGCCTGCCCAGCGCGGCCAGGCCCTCGCGCCGCTCCTGGTGGCGCTGGACGTGGAGGTGCGCTGCGGCGTGGCGCAGCTCATGGTGGAGGACGAGCAGGCCGTTGAGAGCCTCTTCGCGGCCTGGCGCGCCTTGAGCGGGATGCCGCCCTGGCTCCAGCAGCGCGCGGTGAGCGCGCTGGACGCGGTGCGGCATCGCCTGGAGCCCGAGGTGGTCCGGGCGCTCCAGCGCGGCGACGACGCCGCGCGGCGCGCGGCCCTCCAGTGCGCGACGGCCCTGGAGCTGACGGGCCCCGGCGTGGAGGAGGGGCTGACCCTGCTCCTCCAGGGCTCCGAGGCTGAGCTGCGCTGGCAGGCGACGCTGGCGCTGGCGCGCCTCGGCTCGGCGGCGACGCTCCCGGCGCTGCTGCGGAGCTGGCAGGAGCGGGAGGAGCCCGCGACCCTCTGGGCGCTGGGCTGGCTGGGGCAGCGCCTCATGGCGCGCGGCGAGGAGGCGGAGGCGCTGTCGGCGCTGCGCCCGCTGGCGGAGGTGGCGGCGCGGGGGCCTGCCCCGGCGCGCCGTGGCGCGCTGGCGGCGCTGGCCCGCGCCCCGCACCCCAGCGTCCTCGTCTGGCTGGAGGAGGCGCAGGCGGCCAGCCCCGACGCGGCCGCGCGCCGCGAGGTCTGGGCGGCCTCCCGCTGGCTCGGCGCCGCGCTGGACGTCGAGGCGCTGCCGGCGCCCGCTGAAGACGGGGCGCCTTCGGCGCTTCAGGCGCTGGTGGACGCCGCGCAGGAGCGCGGCGCGCGGGCGGTCGAGGTGGCGCCGGGCCACCCGCCGCGCCTCCTGCGCGACGGGCGCTGGCGTGAGCTGGCCGAGTCGCCGCGGCGCAGCGGCGAGGAGGTGGCGCGGGTGCTCCGGGAGGCGATGCCGGAGGAGGTGGCGGCGGAGGTGGCGCAGGCGGGGCAGGCGTCCTGGACGCCGAACCTGCGCGGTGTCCAGCGCGCGGAGGTCAGCGCGGCGCGCCACGGGGTCTGCGGCCTCCTGCACCTGCGGGTCGCGCCGCGCCCCACGCTGCGCGAGCTGGGCCTGGAGGCGCGCGCCGCGCACCTGGCGTCCCTGAAGAGCGGCCTGGGGCTGATCAGCGCGCCGCGCGGCGGCGGGCGGACAGCGACCCTGGCGGCGCTCCTGGAGCATTTGGCCCGGACGCGCCCCGCGCAGCTCGCGCTGGTGGGGGCGCTCTGGGAGGAGCCGCTGCCGCGCGGGTTCGCGCTGCCGCTGCGCGTCCCGACGGCGGGCCTGGACGACGCGGGGGTCGCGGAGGCCCTCGTCACGGCGTGGCACGCCGGCGCGCAGATCGTCGCGCTGGACCACGAGCTGGGCCCGCAGACGCGCCGCGCCTGCCTGGAGCTGGCCGCCTCCGGGGCGCTGGTGTTGAGCACCACGACGTGCTGGCGCCGCCGCGCCCTGCTCGACACCTGGGCGGAGGCCGCCGCGCCCCTGGGGCGCGCGCTGGAGGAGGTCCTGGCCTTCTGGACCGGCCAGCTCCTCCTGCCTGGGAGCGCCCCGGGCTCCTTCCTCGCGGCGGTTGAGCTGGTCCTCGCCCCGGACGACGCGCCGGGCTGGCTGGCGCGCGCGCAGCGCGGCGCGCTGCCCCCCGACGCCATCCCGCTGGAGCAGGCCCTCCAGCGCCACGCCGCGCGCGGGCTCCTGGACGCCCAGCAGGCCGAGCGGGCGCTGGATCGTTGGAGCAAGGCCCAGCGCGGGCCCTGGAGGAGCGCATACCATGTCGAGTGACGATAAGCTGCCGCAGCTTGGGGCGGGCATCCTCGTCCACCGCAAGATCCGCCGCCGCCGCGAAGGCGAGGGGCCCGAAGAGGACGGCGAACGCCCGGGCACCGGCGAATACGACGCCCTCCAGGGGCCGCCCTCCCGCGCTGGCGTCGCCGCGCCGCCCAGCGCGGCGTGGTCCGCCGAGCTGGACCCCTTCGGGGACGACCCCTTCGCCCTCGACCCCTTCGCCCCCGACCCCTTCGCGCCAGCGCCGCCGAGCCCGGCCCCGGCGCCTGCGCCGGCGCCTCGTCCGCCGGAGCCTGCGCCGACCCCGGTGGTCCCCCGCGCCTTCCTGGCCGAACCCGAGATCGACCCCGCGCTCGACACCACCTACGCCCCCGGGGTCGAGTGGACCCGCGACCGCGCCACCGTCGAGTTCCGACCCCCGCCCGACATGCTGGACGGCGAGGGCTTCTCCGGGCTGGAGGACGCCGCAGACTTCTTTGACGATGAGCCCTCGGCGCCGCCGCCGCCCCGCGCCTCCTCGTTCTTGCCCGTCGTGCCGCGCCTCCATGATCCCTTCTCGGACTCGCTCCTGGAGCTGGAGCCGCTCCCCGACTCCCCGCCCATGCCGCAGGCCCCCGCGGCGCCGAGCCCGCCGCCGCCTGCGCCGCTGGACCCCTTCAGCTGGGAGGACGACCCCTGGGAGGAGCCCGACGCGCCGCTCGCGGCGATGGATGAGCTGGACGATGACCTCGGCGCGGAGCTGGACGCCCTCCTCGGGGACGCCCCCTCGTCCTCCAGCGACGGTGACTCCGTGCTGGACCTCTCCGAAGAGCACCGCATCGCGCCGCTCCTCAGCGCGCCAGGCCCGATCGCGCCGCCGCCGCCGCTCTCCCGCGCTCTCAACCACCGCAGCGACGCGTGGCAGCAGGAGGCCCTGGAGGAGCTGAACGCCCGCGTGGCCTCCCTGGAGGCCCGCCCTCTGGCCGCTGCCGAGCCGCCTCGCCTCGGCATCCTCGCCCCGCGCTGGGGCACCCCCGACGCCCAGGACGGGGTCATCACCGCCGGCCTGGAGCTGGTCCACGAGGTCGATGGGTGGCTCCGCGCCGCGCTCCTGGCTCGCGCGGACGGCCTCGTCCTGGCGGTGGGCGCCTGCCCCGTCCTCCAGCGGGACGGCGGCCTGGAGCCCGCCCTCTGCGAGGGCCTCGACGCCGCCCGCTGGGAGGCCCTCCTCCGCCCCATCTGCTCCGCGCGCGCCTGGGCGGCCCTCCAGCGCGAGGGCGCCCTCACCCTGGAGCACGCCCTCCCCGAGCAGGGCCGCTTCCTCGTCCACCTCACCTGGAGCCCCGCAGGAGAGCACGTCGCCGTCTTCCGGCGCCAGCTCAGCGCCCTCGTCAGCCTCCTCGACCTGGGCCTGCCCCCGGCCGCCGAGCACCTCCTCACCCTCCGCGCGGGCCTCGTCATCCTCTGCGGTCCCCTCGGCAGCGGGCGCCGCGCCGTCGCCGCCGCGCTCCTCCGCGGCTGGGAGGCGCGGCACGACCTCCGCGCCCTCGTCCTCGACCCCCACCCCCGCTTCGACCTCGCCGCCCTCGGCCTCCGGGCCGTCGAGCGCATGCCCCGGCTCCACGCGCCCGACGAGGAGGCCCTCCTCCACGCCCTCCGCGCCGAGCACCCCGAGATCCTCCTCTCCGTCGATCTCGCCTCACCTCGCCTCGCCGCCGCTGCCGTCGAGCAGGCCTGGGATGGCGGCCTCGCCTGCCTCGTCCTCCGCGCCCCCACCCTGGAGGCCGCCCTCGACCAGCTCCACGGCGGCGACCCTCACCTCCGCGACGATCTCCTGGAGGTCCTCGCAGGCTTCGCCTCCCTCCGCCGCGTCCCCCTCCTCCACGGCGGCGAAGCCCTCGCCGCCGCCGCCGCTCTCGTCACCGAGCCCCTCGCCGCAGCCCTCGCCGCCGGACGCTCCGCCGAAGCCTGGCTCGACGAGCACCCCGCACCCCACCAGCAGAGCCTCGCTGCCACCCTCCGCGCCTGGCAACAACGCGGGTGGACCCCCCCGGGGGCGTAACGTCCAGCCCTCCGGGACTGGACGAACGCCCCCGGCCCCCCCCGTGACGGGGGGGCACCGACCTCCTCGCTGCGCTCGCTCGCCACCGCTCGCGCCCCTCCCCCCAGCGACCCGTCGGTGTCCCCCCGTCACGGGGGGGACCGGCCCCGTTCCTCCTGAGAGCGAAGCGAACAGGAGGTTACGGGGCCGGGGGGGTTGCCGTCACGGGGGGGACCGGCCCCGTTCCTCCTGAGAGCGAAGCGAACAGGAGGTTACGGGGCCGGGGGGTTGCCGTCACGTGGGGGGTGGGAGCCCAACACCCTACGATTTTTGGCGCGGCCTGGACCTCCAGGGGCAGGGTTGCGTCAATTATTTGACGATTGAGGTGCCTCCAGGCCTGGGGTGTCTTGAATTGTTGAGGGGAGGGGAGGCCTTGAGGTCTGGCGCTCATCAAAAATGAGCGGGCGACAGCCCTCCAGGGTCCGCGTCGCGTCGATTTTTCGGCGCAGGGGGTGCCTCCAGGTCTGCGCGCGCTGAATTGTTGGTGAGGGAGCAGCCCTTGGGGGGCGCGGCGGGCGAATTTTTGGGCGGAGGTGACCCCTGGAGGGTCGCGCGCGGCGAATTTTTCGGGGTGAGCAGGGCCTCAGGGGGGCGAGGGGGCCTCGCTGCGGAGCTGGAGGATGCCGCGAGGCAGGTCCAGCTCGGCCCAGTCCCAGCGCCCGAAGGCGCAGGCGCCTGTGTTGAGGTAATCGCCGTGGGGGGTGACGGGGAGGTGGCAGGGGGCGTGGGTGTGGCCGCAGGCGACGAGGCGGAGGGGGGCGCGCTGGAGGAGGCGGATGGCGCCTCGGCTGGTGTTGCTCTGGAGGAGGTCGTCGCTGCGGTGGACGCGGTGGTTGATGGCGTAGAGGAGGTCACCGACAGCGCCGGAGGCGTTGCGCTGCTCCCAGGCGGCGGCCCACTTGATCGGGTACTTGACGCGCTCCCAGGCGCGGTGGAGGGGGCGAAACTGGTGGCCGTGGAGGAAGACCATGCGCTGGCCGCGCCAGGTGATGGCGAGGTGGTCCGGGACGCCGCGCTCGCGCAAGAGGTCGTCGTGGTTGCCGGTGAGGAGGGTGAGGCGGGGGTGGTCGAGGCGTCGGGTGAGCTTCGGCCAGGCGTCCCGGAGGTCGCGGAGGGCCTGGCGCGGACGCATGAGGTGGGTGCCCGCGTCGTGGTCGAACACATCCCCGAGGAGGATCACCTGATCGAAGGAGGCCAGGAGGCCGTCGAGCCACTCCGCGAAGGCGTCCTCGTCGTGGGTGAAGGGGCAGCCGCGCCCAGGCATGGCGAGGTGCAGGTCGGAGAGGAGGGCGAGCTTCATGCGTTGGACCTTGACAGGAGAGCGCAGAGGGAGAAACCTCCGGGCGCGCAGCCCCGGGGCTGTGCAGGACGATGGCTGAGGCGATCGCTGGAGTCAACGCGCCCGCGGGACGCCGGATAAGGAGCGAGGGATGAGCAGCTGGTCGGAGGAGGGTCCGCTGGACCTGAGCGCGATGGGGATCACCCAGGTGCCGCGCCACGTCGCGGTGATCATGGACGGCAACGGGCGCTGGGCGACCCACCGCGGCCTGCCGCGGGTGATGGGGCACAAGGCAGGGGCCGACGCCGTGCGCCGCGTGCTGCGGACGGCCTACCGGCTGGGGGTGAGCCACCTGACGCTCTACGCCTTCTCGGAGCAGAACTGGGGCCGCCCGCAAGAGGAGGTGACCCGCCTGATGGAGCTGCTCCTCCACCACATCCGCAGCGAGCAGGTCGAGCTGATGGAGCGCGGGATCCGCTTCCAGGGCATGGGGAGCCTGGAGCGCCTGCCGCCCGAGATCCTGGCGGAGCTGCGGGACTTCGAGGCGCGCTCGTCCTCCAACGCCGACATGACGCTCACGCTGGCGCTCTCCTACGGCGGGCGCGAGGAGATGGTGCGCGCGGCCCGACAGCTCGCTGAAGAGGTGGCCGCCGGGCGCCTCCGCCCCGAAGACATCAATGAGGAGCGCTTCAAGCAGCACCTCTACCTGCCCGCGCTGCCAGACCCCGACCTCTTGATCCGGACCAGCGGGGAGCTGCGGGTGAGCAACTTCCTGCTCTGGCAGATCGCCTACGCCGAGCTCTACATCACCGAGACGCTCTGGCCGGACTTCGGCGAGGAGGAGTTCGCGGAGGCGGTGCGCCAGTACGGACGCCGCGACCGACGCTTTGGCCTGACGCGATGAGCGGCTGGACGCTGCGCCCGATGGGCTCGGCGGACGTGGACGCGGTGTGGGCCGGGGAGCAGGAGCCCTCCATCGCGGCAGGGCTGATCCACGAGCCCCCCACGCGCGAGGTGATCGCCGCGCGCCTCCTGGAGCCGCCCGACGCCGCGTCCCATCAGGTGGCCTGCGGCCCCCTGGACGAGGTGGCGGGCTACCTGGAGGTGCGGCCGATCCACATGCAGGGCGTGAGCTGCGGCAGCTTCTCGGTCTGGGTGCTGCCCGCCTGGCGGCGCCAGGGGATGGCAGACGCCCTGGTGGCTGAGGCCGAAGCCCTCTCCCGCGCGCGCTGGGGGCTGCACACCCTGCTCATCGGCGTCTTCGAGGACAACGCAGGCGCGCGGTCGCTCTACACCCGCCGCGGCTACGTCGAGGTGGACCGCCAGTGGTGGTGGCCGCGCGAAGGTCCGCGCCGCCGCGTCCTCCTGCTCTCCAACCAGCCCGACCCGCGCTGGATGCGCCGGGTCGGGTTCGGAGCGTGACCCCGGGGCGTCGCCGTCACGGGGGGGAGAGCTGGTTCAAGAGGGTCTGTAGGCTGCTGCGCAGGGGCTCGGAGGTGATGGCCTGGGGGGGGAAGAGGTCCGCGAGGTCTCTGCGGAGGGCGGCGCGCTGGTGTCGGCGCCCCTGGAGGCTGCGCTGGATGTGGCTCCACCAGAGGTCGTGCTCCCTGTGTTGGTCACGGGTGAGGTGGAGGACGCAGAGGGTGGCGGCGGCGGCGCGCTCCAGGCGGTGGAGGCGGTGCTCTTCGGCGTAGAGGCGGACCTCTTCGAGGAGGATGCGGGCCTGGGCGGCCTGGTCGAGGGAGAGGTTGATGCGCCCGAGGATGAGGCGCGCGCTGGCCATCTGCTCGGGGGCCTCGAAGCGGGCGGTGGCCTCAACGGCGAGGGTGGCCTCTTCGAGGGCCTGCCAGGGGTCCTGGGGCTCTCGGAGGTGGGCGAAGAGGAGGTGGGTGCGCGGGCGGGGGCGCCAGAGGTTGTGCTCCTGCTGGAAGCGGAGGGCGCTGTGGAGGCGGGCCTCGGCGGTGTCGTGGTCTTGGGCGCGGAGGGCGATCTCGGCGGCGGCGTTGAGGGCGTCGGTCTGATGGATGGGATCGTCGCGCCTGTAGCTGGGCTGGGCGAGGAGCGCGGCCAGGTCCAGGGCCTTGGCGCGGGCGTCGGGGGCGGCTGAGGCGAGGTGGTACCTGGCGAGGTGGTGCCTGGCGGTGTCGTCGAGGGGGCAGAGGTCGTGGAGGAGGGTGATCTCCAGGGCCTGGAGGGCGTGCGCGACGGCCTGGAGGGGGTGCGCGGCGAGGTCGGCCGCCGCGGCGAGGTCGAGGGAGAGGAGGGCGCGTGCCTCGGGGGCGGCGAGGGGGTGGATGGTGGCGCGGTGGACGAGGCGGAGGGTGGCCTCGTGCTCTCCGGCCCGCGCCTCCTCCAGCGCGAGGAGCTGGAGGGCGCGGAGCGCGCCTTCGGCCTCGCTCTTGTACTCCAGGAGGGCGTTGGCGTCGCGGATGACCTCGGGGGTGCGCTCGGCGGCGTGGTAGGCCTCGGCGCGTCGGAGGAGGCAGCTCGCGCGGAGCGGGGCGTCGCGGAGGGTGGTGGCGAGCTGGCAGGCGATGTCCGCGAAGTGCATGGCCTCGTGGAGATCCTGGTTGTGCTGGGCGATGCGGCTGAGGCCGAGGTTGCCGAGGGCGGCCTCGGGGTTGATGACGCCGCGCTGTGGGATGGCGGCGAGGTAGTGGAGGCCGGCCTCTTCGGGCTGCTGAAGCTCAAAGAGGACGTCCGCGAAGGCGAGGTGCGCCTTGGCGCGCAGGGGGTGGTCGCCGGGGAGGCTGAGGAAGGCGCGCCGGAGGGCGTCCTCGGCGGCGCCGAAGTGGCCGAGGCGCTTGGCGACCTCGGCCTGGAGGAGGAGGCGCGGCAAGGCGAGGTCGGCGCAGCGGGGGAGGGCGTGGAGGTTGTAGGGGAGGTCGCGGAGGATGCGCTGGGCTTCGCGGGGCCTGCACTGGGTGAGGTGGAGCTGGGCCTCATCGAGGAGGGCGGCGATGCGCTCGGGGGAGGGCGGGGCGGGGGTAGGCGCCGCGCTGAGGTGGCCTGGGAGGAGCTGGGTGCGCTGGAGGGCCTGGAGGAAGGCGTCGGCGTCGGGGTATCGCGCGCGGTGATCGGAGGAGGTGGCCTGGGCGATGATGGGGAGGAGGTCGCGTGCGTGATCGGCGCTGAGGCGCTCGTGGAGGATGAGGGGGCGGCCCTGGAGCTTGTGGGTGACGATGTCCAGCTCGGACCAGCCTTTGTAGGGTGAGGTGCCCGCGAGGCTCTCGTAGAGGATGAGGCCCAGGGTGTAGAGGTCAGAGGCGGGGGTGAGGGGCTGCTCCGCGATCTGCTCGGGGGAGGCATAGGCGAGGGTGCCGCAGAGGCTGTCGTGGTCGGTGAGGCGCCCGGGCG
>CAUJGC010000531.1 GCA_963169075.1 Myxococcota bacterium | reverse complement strand
CTCGGCGGCCAGGAGCCACTCGTCGAGGGTGGCGGCGAGCCCGCGCTTGAGGAGGGCGGGCTTGCCCAGGCGCCCGATGACGTGGAGGAGGGCGAAGTTCTGCATGTTGCGGGCGCCGATCTGGAGGAGATCGGCGGCGTCTGCGACGGCCTCGGCGTGGGACTCGGCCATGACCTCGGTGACGACGCGGAGGTCATGGGCGTCGGCGGCCTGGCGGAGCCAGCGGAGGGCGTCGAGGCCGGCGCCCTGGAAGGCGTAGGGGGAGGTGCGGGGCTTGAAGGCGCCGCCGCGGAGGACGCGGGCGCCTGCGGCGGCGGCGAAGGCGGCGGCCTCGTGGATCTGCGCCTCGCTCTCGACGCTGCACGGACCGGCGAGCAGGACGGGGCGGGGCCCGCCGATGGCGACGTCCTTGAGCTGGACGACGGGGCCCTGGGCGTCGAGGCGGGGGTGGGGTGAGGGCTGGGTCCAGACGGCGGCGACGCCGGGGAGGGCGCGCAGCTCCTCGACGGCGTAGGCGCGCGAGCCGGGCTCGATGAGGAGCTGGGCGCCGGGTCGGGGGGGCCCGGCGGGTCGCAGCTCGCGGGTCCAGAGTCCCATGCTCTGGAGGGTGCGCTTGAGGGCGCGGAGGTCGGCCTGGGGGTGGAGTTCGATGAGCATGGGGTGCCTCCTGGGCGTCAGCTCCGGCGCTGGATGACGGCCTGGAGGATGACCTCCAGGACGGTGCGTGCGGCGCCCTGGGGGACGACCTGGAGGGCGTCGAGGGCGCGCTGGATGTGCTCTTCGGCCAGGCGCATGGTGGCGTCGATGGCGCCGAGGTCTTCGAGGGCGGCGAGGATCTCGCCAGAGGGGACAGCGCCGGCGCGCTGGCTGTCCATCCAGCGTTGGAGGTCGGCGGCGAAGGTGCGGGAGCGCTCGGCGGCGACGAGGAGGGGCCAGGTGGTCTTGCCCTCTTCGAGATCCGCGAAGAGCCCCTTGCCGAGGGTGGCGGCGTCGCCGCGGAGGTCGAGGACGTCATCGACGAGCTGGAAGCTCATGCCCATGCAGGCGCCGACGGTCTGCATGGCGGCGACGGTCTCGGGGGAGGCGTCGGCGGCGGCAGCGCCCGCGGCGAGGGACCAGCGGAAGAGCGTGGCGGTCTTGCCCTCGATGACGCGGAGGTAGCGGGCGCGGTCGAGGTTGAGGCGCCCGCGCAGCTCGAGCTGCTCGGCCTCGGCGTCGACCATGCGCTCGACGACCTCCAGGAGCCCGGAGACCAGCTCGGGGCGTCCGTGGCGGTGGATGCGCTGCATGGCGCGGACGAGGAGGAGGTCCCCGCCGAGGATGCTCGCCGCGTTCCCGTACACGACGCGGGCGCAGGGCTGTCCTCGCCGCTCGGTGCCGAGGTCGATGACGTCGTCGTGGAGGAGGGTGGCGTTGTGGACCATCTCGGCGGCGACGGCGACGTCGTGGACGAGGGGGTTGCGCCACGCAGGGCCGAGCCTTGCGGCGACGAGGGCGCAGAGGGGGCGGAGGCGCTTCCCGGGGAGGCCGAGGATGAACTCGGCGGCCTGTCGGTTGACGGGGTTGAAGTCGTCGGCGCGGCGGAGCCCGGCGAAGTCGTCTCCGAGGCTGGAGAGCTCCTCAAAGAGCCAGCCGCGGAGGGCGCGGAGGTGGTCGCGCTGCTCGGGGCAGCCCTGCTCTCCGAGGGTGCGCTCCAGCACCAGGAGGCCGTACTCTTCGGGTCGTCCCGCCGCGGGCGGCTCGGGGGCTTGCGATGCGGTGTTGAGGTCCACGGTCTAGCTCCGGGTGGGCGGCGCGAGGGGGAGCAGGGTCCCGCTCTGCCGGGTGAGTTCAGCGCGTGCCGCGCGTCGGTCCGCTTTGCCGGGGCCGACGCGGGGGAGATCGTTCCAGAAGGTGACGGCGCGCGGGCGCTTGAAGGGGGCGAGGTGTTCGGCGCAGGCCCGGGCGATGTCGTCCAGGGCGGGGGTCGCGGCGCCGGGTCGGAGGACGAGGGCGGCGACGAGGCGCTGCCCGAGGTCGGGGTCGTCGAGGCCGACGACGCAGGCTTCGGCCACGGCGGGGAGGGTGAGGAGGGCGGCCTCGACCTCCAGGGGATCGACGTTCTCGCCGCCGGTGACGACGCGATCGACGCGTCGTCCGACGACGCGGAGGGCGCCGCCCTGGAGGGCGCCGAAGTCGCCGGTGCGCAGGGGCGCCCCGGCGAGGTCGGCGGTGAGCTGGAGGCCCTGGGCGACGATCTCTCCGACGCCGTCGGCGTCCTCATCCTCCAGCCAGAGGTCGCAGGTGGGGAGGGGGAGGAGGCGCTGGAGGGGGTCGCCCGGGGCGGCGGTGGCGAGCTGGGAGCCGGCCTCGGTGAGGCCGAAGGTGGAGGCGACGGGGAGGCCGGCGGCGCGGGCGTCCTCCAGCAAGGGGGCGGGGATGGGTCCGCCGCCGAGGAGGACGACGCGGAGGCTGGGGTGGGGGGTGCGCTGCCCCCAGGCGTCGAGGACGCGGCGCAGCATGGTGGGGACGAGGGAGGCCAGGGTGACGGAGCCGTCGCAGAGGGCGTCGGCCACGGCCTCGGGCTCGAAGCGCTCGTGGAGGACGACGGCGTTGCCCAGGAGCGCGCAGCGGATCAGGACGGCGAGCCCGCCGACGTGGCAGAGGGGCAGCACCGCCAGCCAGCGATCCCCCGGCACATGGCCGAGGCGCGCGGTGGAGGCGAGGGCGCCCTGGAGGAGCGGCCCCCAGGTGAGGGTGACGCGGGTGGGGACGCCGGTGGAGCCGGAGGTGAAGACCTCGGCGGCGGGGGTGTCGTCGGAGACCCCCCCGGGGGCGTAAGCTCCGGGCTCTTC
>CAUJGC010000530.1 GCA_963169075.1 Myxococcota bacterium | reverse complement strand
TTCTTTATATTTAGGCGCCGTTACGGGGGGGCACCGCCGCTGCTAACCCCCGCGCGCGCGGCGCTCGCTCGCCCAGCGCCCCCCTGCGACCGGTCGGTGTCCCCCCGACACGGGGGGGACCGGGGGCGTTGCTCCGGGCCTGAGCCCGTAGCTTACGCCCCCGGGGGGGGCTGCGTGAACATCCACGTCACCAGCTCGGCGTGGCGTGCGTGGACGACCTGGCGGCGTATCTTGAGGGTCGGGGTCAGCTCGCGCTCCTCGACGCTGAGGTCGCGGGGGAGGATGCGGAAGGTCTGGACCTGCTGATGGGGGGAGAGCTTGCGGTTGGCGGCGTCGAGGACGCCGTGGATGTAGCCGCGCACGCGGGGGTCGGCGGCCATGCGCTCGGGGCCGCGGTAGGGGATGCGGAGGCGCTCGGCCAGCGCGGGGGCCTCGTCTTCGTCGAGGGCGATCAGGGCGCCGAGGTGGGGCTGCCCCTCCCCGACGACGACCGCGCGGGAGACGAAGGGATCGGCCTGGAGGAGCGCCTCGACGGGCTGGGGCGCGACCTGGGCGCCGTGGGCCAGGGTGATCTGGGCGTCGCGGCGCCCCCGCAGGTAGAGGAAGCCCTCCGGATCGATCCAGGCCAGATCCCCGGTGGCGAGCCACCCGCTGGAGGCGACGTTGGGGCCGCGCACCTGCAGCTCACCATCGGGGGCGAGCTGGACCTCGACGCCCTCCAGGGGGCGACCGACGGAGCCGAAGCGGAAGGCGTCGGGGCGGTTGGCGCTGATCAGCGCCGCCGTCTCGGTGAGGCCGTAGACCTCCAGGACGAGGACGCCTGCGGCGTAGAGGAAGTCCAGCAGCTCGACGCGGAGCGGCTCGGCGCTGGTGAGGCAGAGGCGCAGGCGCCCGCCGAAGCGCGCGCGCACCGCGCTGAAGACCAGCCGATCAGCCAGCGCGCGCTGCGCGGCGAGGACGCGGGAGATGGCGCGCCCCTCCCGAGCGGCCTGGCTCCAGGCGCGGCCCACCCGCTCTGCCCAGCGGAAGGTGAGGCGCCGCGTCGCGGAGCCCTCGGCCTCCAGGCGGGCCTGGGTGTAGAGCCGCTCGAAGAAGCGCGGCGCGGCGCCCAGGATCGTGGGCTGAACCACCTGAATATCATTCAATATATCATTGAATTTGCTTGATCTTGCATAGGCTGTCGTCACGCCGCTGAGGAGGCGCCCGTAGAAGCCGACGATCTTCTCGGCGGCGTGGCTCATGGGGAGGAAGGCCAGCGCGACGTCATCGGCGCGGAGGCCCAGCGCGGCGCTGCGGAGGGTCGCCAGGAGGTTGCCGTGGGAGAGGAGCGCGCCGCGCGGCGCGTCGGAGGTCCCGCTGGTGTAGATGAGGTTGGCCGGGGAGTCGGGGGTGAGGGCGCGCCAGCGGGCGTCCACCTCGGGCTGGCGCGCCGCGACGGCGGCGTGGCCGTCCTTGATGACGCGGTAGAGGCTCAGCTCGCCCAGGGCGGGGTTCAGATCCGGGGGGGCGTCCCAGACGATGAGGTGGCGCAGCGCCGGGAGGCGCTCGCGGACCAGGCGGAGCTTCTCCAGCTGCGCGGCGTTGTCCACGAAGACCAGGGCGCAGGCGGCGTCCGCCAGGGCCTCGGCGCAGCGCTCGGGGGTGCTGGCGGTGGTGAGGCCGACGCTGACCCCGCCGGCCAGGAGCGTCGCCAGATCGCAGAGGCCCCACTCCGGGCGCGTCTCCCCCAGCACCCCCACCCGCGCGCCGGGCTGGAGCCCCAGGCCGAGGAGGGCCGCGGCGACCTCGCGGGCCTTGCGCTCCAGCTCCTCCCAGGTGACCTCGTGCCAGCCGCCGCCGGCGTGGGCGCGGTAGGCGACGCGGCGCGGGGTGGCGGCGCTGCGCGCCATGAGGAGCGCGGGGAGGGTCTGCGCGGCGGCGAGCCCGGTCAGGGGGTCGCCTTCTCCAGATCGTCGATGTTCTCCTTCACCTTCCATGTGTCCAGCTTCCCGTCGGTGTCCAGCACAAAGATCGACGCCCCGAAGGTGCCACACTGGCGCGTGTCCCGCCAGAAGTTCCAGTGGATGTACACCTGACCGTCGGGCGAGACGATCTGCGCGGGGGCGGGGGTGCCGGGCGACGAGTCCAGGCAGATGCGGACGGCCTCGGCGTCGTACTCAAGCTGGCCGCTGGTGCTGACGATGTTGCACTCCTGCACCTGGCCGCTCTTGCCGTCGATCACCAGCTCGATGAGCGCGTTGAGGTTGGGGTCCTGCATCGGGTGGCCCATGGGGTAGCTCGTGTCGAGCTGGCGGAGGTAGCCCAGCGCCCACTGCGCGTGGATCGTCCGGTGGACCCTGGCGAGGTAGGTGGCGTAGACGCTGCGCCGGGTGTTGATCAGCATCTGGTTGCCGTAGCGCACCCGCGGCGTGAAGTTCTCCAACGAGGCCCGCATCTGCTTCGCCCGCTTCTCCCACCGGCCCAGGAAGCGATCGGTGCGGTTGGCCTCGCGCTCCCGCGCCTTGTTGTCTCGGGAGCCGAAGATGGCGTCGTAGCGGTTGGGGTCGATGGCGATGGCCCGATCCAGGTTGATCTTCCCGCCGGTGCCGCGCTGCCCCGGAGGGGGCGTCGGCGGCGCGGACGCCGCCGGGGCCTGCTCCGGCGCGCCAGGCGCGGGCAGGGCGGGATCAGGCGAGGGCGCCTGCGCGGCGGCGCCCTCCTCGGGGGCGGGCTGCGGCGCGGCCTCCTGGGGCGCGCCGGGGGCCCCGGCG
>CAUJGC010000529.1 GCA_963169075.1 Myxococcota bacterium | reverse complement strand
TTGCGGTCGCGGTCCTGCTGCTTGGCGACCTCGAAGGCGTCGTAGTTGCCGGTGTAGAGGGTGACCAGCTCGTAGTCGACGTCCACGATGTGGGTGCAGACGGTGTTGAGGAAGCGCTTGTCGTGGGAGACGATGGCGACGCACCCCGGGTAGTCCATGAGGAAGCGCTCCAGCCACGCGATCGAGATGATGTCGAGGTGGTTGGTGGGCTCATCCAGGAGGAGGACGTCGGGGATGCTGACCAGGGTCTGGGCCAGGAGGACGCGGAGCTTGTAGCCGCCGCTCAGGGTCGAGAGGGGCTGGAGGTGGACCTCCCGGCGGATGTTCAAGCCCTCCAGGATGTCGGCGGCGCGTGACTCCATGGTGTAGCCGTCCCAGGCCATGATGGTGTCCTCCAGCTCTCCGAAGCGCTCGACGTCGAAGGCGTCGGCGTCGGTCTCGGAGGCCAGGAGCATGGCGTCGCGCTCCTGAATGGCGGCCCAGAGCTCCGGGACGCCCATCATGACGACGTGGAGGATCGGGACCGCGTCGTACTTGAAGTGATCCTGGGTCAGCACGCCGACGCGCTTGTTCTTGGGGATGGTGACGCTCCCCTGGGTGGGCTCCTCCTGTCCGGCGACGATGCGCAGGATCGTGGACTTGCCCGCTCCGTTGGCGCCGACGATCCCATAGCGGGAGCCTGCGTTGAAGACCATCGTGGCGCCGGTGAAGAGGTTCCGCGCGCCGTGAGAGACACCCAGCTCGTTGATCGCAAACACTGCACTTCGCTCCGTTGAGGGGCCGGCTATCCCGGCGGCGCATCCCCTTACCTTGGGGCGCGCGCAGGTGCAACCCCCCGGGGGTGTGTGAGGCCGTTGTGTCGGAGGAAGGCGTCTACGGCGGGTGGTCGGTGGGCGAAGGCGTCGAAGAGGGCTGCGGGGTCCTGGCTGCCGCCGCGCGCCAGGATGGTGTCGCGGTAGCGTCGCCCGGTGGCCTGGAGGGCTGCGGGGTCGTCGAGGCCGGCCTCTTCGAAGCAGGCGAAGGCGTCGGCGCTGAGGACCTCGGACCAGTTGTAGCTGTAGTAGCCGGCGGCGTAGCCTCCGGCGAAGATGTGGGCGAAGGCGCAGAGGAAGGCGTCGTCTTCGACGCCGGGGAGCTGGCTCCAGGCGTCCCGGATGGCGAGGAAGCGGGCCTGGACGTCCTCGGGGGAGGTGGGGGGGGGCTCGGCGTGGAGGGTGAGGTCGAGGTCGCTGAGGTAGAGCTGCATGAGGACGCTGTGGCCGGACATGAAGTTGCGGGCGGCGAGGAGTCGCTGGATGAGGTGTTCGGGGAGGGGCTCGCCGGTCTCGACGTGGCGTCCGAGGCGTCGGAGGAGGTCTGGTTGGGTGCACCAGTTCTCCATGAACTTGGAGGGGACCTCGACGAAGTCCCACTCGACGCCGCACATGCCGGAGGCGAGGCCCTGGTCGACCTGGGTGAGCATGTTGTGGAGGCCGTGCCCGAACTCGTGGAAGAGGGTGTTGACCTCTGCGAAGGTCATGAGGGAGGGGCGTCCGGGGGTGGGCGGCGTCTGGTTGCAGACGAGGCAGGAGACGGGGAGCTGGAGGGCGTCGCCGTGCTGCGCGGTGGCGGTGGAGCGGGTGCGGACGGTGGAGTGCCAGGCGCCGCCGGCCTTCTCACCGGGGCGGGCGAAGGGGTCGAGGTAGAAGAAGGCGAGGCGCTCCTGGGTGGCGTCGTCGAGGAGCCAGAAGGTGCGGACGTCCTCGTGCCAGGTGGAGGCGTCTTCGGGGTCGGCGGGGGTGACGCGGACGCCGAAGACCTGCCGGGTGAGGTCGAAGAGGCCCTCCAGGACGCTCTCCAGGGGGAGGTAGGCGCGGAGGGCCTCGGCGTCGTAGTCGTAGCGGGCCTTGCGGGCCTGGTCGCTCCAGTAGGGGAGGTCCCAGGGTCGGAGGTCGTGGGCTTCGGGTGCGCCGCGCTCGGCGGCGAAGTCGCGGAGGGCGGCGATCTCGGCGGCGGCGGCGGGTCGTGCGGCGACCTCGATGGCGCGGAGTCGCTCGTGTACGGCCTCGACGGAGGGGGCCATCTTGGCGGCGAGGCTGAGCTGGGCGAAGGTGTCGAAGCCGAGGAGGCGTGCTTGCTCGGCGCGGAGGTGGAGGATGCGGACGATGAGGGGTCGGTTGTCGCGTCCCTCCTCGGTGGCGCGGACGCGCATGGCGCGGTAGAGGCGTTCGCGGAGGTCGCGTCGGGCGCTGTAGGTGAGGAAGGGGTGGTAGACGGCGGGGGAGAGGGAGAGTCGCCAGGGTCCGGCTTCGGGTGTGGCGTCGGGGTGTCCGTGCCGCGCGGCGTCGTGGGCCATGAGGCGCCGGAGGGTGTCGGGGAGGCCGTGGATCTCCTGGGGGTCGTGGCAGAGGTGCTCCCAGGCGGCGATGGAGTCCATGAGGTTGTTGCGGAAGGTGTTGGAGAGCTCGGCCAGCTCGACCTCGATGGTGTTGAAGCGGTCGCGGTCGTGTCCCTGGAGGGCGATCCCGGCGTGTTCGGCCTCGCGGATGATGCGTCCGAGGATGCGGTCGCGGGTGGTGTCCTGGGCGGTGGCCTCGTCGCGGAGTCGGCGTGCGGCGCGGTAGATGGGCTCGCTCTGGCGGACGCGGAGATCGAAGCGGACGGCGTCGCCCTGGATGGCGGCGTAGGCTTGACGCAGCGCGTCATGGCTCCGCACCCGCTGGAGGTGCGACACCACGCCCCAGGCGGCCTCCAGGCGGAAGGTGAGGCGCTCCAGGGCGGCGGCCCAGTCGGTCCACTCCAGGGCCTCGGCGGCCTCCAGGCGGTCCAGCGCGGCCTCCAGCTCGGGGATGAGGCGCTGGAAGGCCGGGACGACGGCCTCGGCGGTGAAGAGGTCGAAGCGCGGCAGCGCCCCTGGCGCGCAGAGGTCGTCAATCGCGGCGTTCAGGTTCGGGTCGGTCATGATGCTGATTTCCTTTACTTTTCTTGGGGCCAGTGGCTCATGGCGACGCGGTTGCCTTCGGGGTCGCGGGTGTAGGAGGAGAAGGGGGTCCTGCCCTCAATGGCGGCGCCGGCGGCCTCCAGGCGAGCCTCCAGGCGTTGGCGTTCGTCGGGGGTCGTGGCGAAGGCGAGGAGGAAGGGGCCCGGCGCGACGCCTTGCGCGGGCGGCTTGCTCGCGTCGCAGCGCTCGATCATGAGGATCGTCCCGCCGCCCAGCTCCAGCCAGATGGAGCGGAGGGCGCCGTCGCGCTCATAGTGTCGCGTCAGCTCGGGCAGCGCAAAGATCCGGTGGTAGAAGGTTGCCACGGCTTCGACGTTGCGTGCGCCGAGAGCGACGTGATGGAGCCTTGCTTTGGGCGCGGCTTCGTGGTTCATGCGTCCCCCCGGGGCGAAGCGGAGCGGGGGCAGCGCGGAGCGTACACTCTGGACATCACACGTCTCCTCATCACGGCTCTCCTCGCGGGCGGGGTCTCCGTGGCCTCGACCGCGCTGGTCGAGCGTCTGGGCGGTCGGCATGGCGGCCTGCTTGGGACGCTCCCTACGACCATCGTACCTGCTGGCGTCGGGATCTTCCAGCAGAGCGCGACGACAGCCGACTTTCAGGCGGCCATGTATATCATGCCGACGGGGATGTTTCTCTCGGCGGCGTTCTTGAGCCTCTGGCGCATCGTCCCGCCCTGGCTGCCTGCGGGGTGGTCGCTTGGGCGTCGCCTGGTGGCGATGGTGACGATCTCGCTCCTGGCCTGGGTGGTGGCTGCGGCGGGGCTGGTCTTCGCGACGCAGGGGTTGGCTGGCTGGGGGGTGCCTCACGCGGCGCTGGGGTGGGGGGCGACGGGGCTGATCGCGCTCTTCGGTGTGATCGCGTGCTGGCGTAACCCGCCAGCGCCGCGCGGGCGTCGTCGGGTCTCCGTGCCGGCGCTCCTGGCGCGGGGCGTGCCGCCGGGGCTGGCGATCGCGGCGGCGCTGCTCCTGGCGCCGGTGGCGGGGCCGCTGGTGGGCGGGATCATGGCGGTTTTTCCGGCGATCTTCCTCACCGCGATGGTGTCGCTCTGGCTCTCCCAAGGCGAGGCGGTGCAGGGAGGGGCGGTGGGGCCGATGATGCTCGGATCGACGGCGGTGGCGACCTACGCGATCCTGGCGGCGCTGACCTTGCCGTCCTTCGGGCTGGTCCTCGGGAGCGCGGCGGCCTGGCTGGGGGCGGCGCTCTTCGCGACGCTCCCGGCGTGGTGGTGGCTCGGGAGGCGGAGCGCCGTAGATGGGGGTCTGGGGGAGCTTCCCCCAGCCGCCGGAGGCGACCCGAAGCCCTCATGAAAAATTTGAATTAAATAAATATATTTTATATATAAAATATATTTATTTAGATTGTTTTTTGGGGGGAGGGGGTTTCGGGATGCCTCCGGCGGCCGGGGGCGAGCCGCCCCCGGACCCCCGTTATACGCCGCGCCGGGCGCCCCGGAGCAGGGCGCAGAGGACGCCTGCGATGTTCCAGGCGTCGTCCACGCCGCGGTGGGGCGTGCCCTCAAAGTCCACGCCGAGGAGCGCGCAGGCCTCCCCCAGCGGCACCTCGCGCGCGAGGCCCCGCGCCAGGGCGAAGAGGGTCTTGACGTTGATGTGGCTGGGGCCGAGCGGGGAGCGGAGCCCCTTGCGCTGGCACTCCCGCTCGATCTGGCGCCGGTCGTAGTCCCCCCAGCTCGCCCAGGCGAGGGCGGGGGCGTCGCAGTCGCGCTTGAGGGCGCGGAGGGCGTCCGCCAGCGGCGGCGCGCCCTCCAGCGAGGCCGGGGTGAGTGTGGTGAGCTGGGTGCAGAAGGGGCTCACCGTCGAGCCCTGCGGCGCCACCAGCAGGCTCCGCCGCTCCACCCGCTCCAGCCGCTCGACATCGACGAGGCAGAGGCCGATCTCGATGATCTCGCTCTCCTGGCCGGGGGGCGGGTCGCCCTCCCAGCAGGTCGCCTCCAGATCGATCACCAGCACCTGAGCCGTGCGCCGCGCCATCGTCCCTCGCTCACTCCTCGGCGGCGCCGATGAGGTCGTAGGCGGAGGAGGGCGCCCAGCCGCGGATCATCCCGTGGATGACGCCCGGCGAGGCCAGCTCGATCTCGCAGACCTCGGCGGAGGAGGCCTTGTAGGGGCGGCAGTCGAAGACCTCGGCGGTGGGGGCGATGCCGGCGCGGATGTAGAGGTCGGCGTCGCCGGTGCCCTCCATCATGAAGGTGTAGGTGCCGGCGGGCAGCTCGGGGGTCTCGAAGCGGACCTCCTGGTCGCGGGTGACCTCGCCTTCCAGCTTCATGCCCTCCCAGGCCGTCGTCGGCTCCTCGCCGCCCCCATCCTCCCCCTTGTAGCCCGGCGTGTACACGTTGTCCTCCTCACCGCTGACCAGCACGATCTGGGCGGAGTCCACGTTGCGGAAGATCTGCTCGAAGGTGCGGGGGTCGGCGTAGGCGGTGAGGCCGCGGACCATCGCGAGCGTGGCCTGCGGCATGGAGGCGAAGAAGGCCGGCTTGGCGTTGGTCACGATGTCCACATACTTCGAGCCGATGGGGTCGTCGTCGTTCACGGCGGCGTGGGCGTCGAAGAGGGCGCTGTCCACGTAGGCGTAGGTGTCGCAGCCGTTCATGAAGACGACCACATACTGGCCCTCCACCCACTCGCCCTTGCTGGCGAGGGCGCGGATGTTGGCGCCGAGCCCGGCGTGCCCGTTGTAGATGATGAGGTCGGCGTCGCTGGAGCGCTCGTGGTACCAGGTGTCGAAGCCCGGCCCCGCCGTGCGCACGTTGTCCACCAGGATCACGTCGATGATGACCTTGTGATCGGCGTCCAGGGTGGCCTCATAGCGGAGCTGGCTCTGGGCGGTGCCCGGCGAGGAGGCGATCTGGGCGGGCTCGGTGACGAGGGCCTTGTTGCGCAGCTCGGCGTTGAGGAGCTGGGAGAAGCGGTTGTAGGCGGCGATGCCGGCGTCGGAGGCGGTCGTCGCCCCGTCCTCGTACTTGCCGAAGACGATGACGCCGTGGAAGACGCCGTCCTCCCAGATCTTGTGGTACTCGGGGTAGCGGCCGCTGGTGTTGACCGGGGAGAGGGTGACGTCCGCGACGGGCTGGACCAGCTCCGCCGCGTCGAGCTTGCAGCGGGAGAGGTCGGGGCGGTAGTAGTACCACATGCTCCCGGCGTCCACGTCGTGGGCGCCGAAGTCCACGCAATCGTGCCCGTAGCGCTCCGCGAAGCCGCTCAGCGCCTGGCTGCTGATGTCGCGGGGCAGCTTGAAGGTGTAGGTCGCCGGGATGGCGTTCTTGCGGCCCCACGCCACCTGGAGCGTCGCCCGGTAGGTGATCTTGATCCGGCCGTCCACGCGCTCGGTCTTGATCTCGCGCAGGCGGAGCTTGTCCAGGCGGCCCACGGCGTCATCTCCGTTGAGCTGGCCGATGGTGTAGAGGAGCTGATCCTCGATCTGCGACTCCGGGCGCCACGTCGAGTCGCTGAGCAGCTCCCCCGCGAAGTCCATGTCCACGAAGACCGCCTCCGCGCTGGAGTCGGCCTTGCCGATCTCCACCTTGGTCACGTCCTCCGCCGAAGCGTCCAGCGTCGCGGGCGCTGCGATCTCCGCGGCGTCCTCACCGCAGCCGCTCAACACCAGGACCAACGTCAGCAGACTCAGGGCAGCAGCGCAGCAGCGAGGCTTCATCATGATTCAGTGCTCCATCAACATCAACGGCGTGGGGGCCCTTCGGGCGCGTAACGTCCTAATGCGTCTCGCGTGCCAGCGCAAGCCCGAAGCGCTGCCTCCCATGACGACGGGATCAGGAGCGCGTGAGCAGGTGGCAACTCGACTTGCCTGGCAAGTGGAGTTGCCATGCGTGGGGTCTGGACACCCGACCCCCCCGGCCCCGTAACGTCCTGCTCCGCTTCGCTTCACAGGACGAACGGTGCCGGTCCCCCCCGTGACGGGGGGACACCGACGGGTCGCTGGGGGGAGGGGTCGCTGGGGGGACGGGTCGCTGGGGCGAGCGAGCAAAGCGAGCGAGGGGGGCGAGCGAGCAAAGCGAGCGAGGATCACGGCGGTGCCCCCCCGTCACGGGGGGGGCCGGGGTCGTTCCGCCGGCCAGAGCCCCGCGGTTAGGCCCCGGGGGGGGTGGCGTCGCA
>CAUJGC010000528.1 GCA_963169075.1 Myxococcota bacterium | reverse complement strand
CGGGCCCCCCCCCACCCCACACCCCACCCCACCGGGACACCTCCTTGTGGTTTGCGGGGTGGGGGGGCCCCCCGCGGGGCGGGGGGGCCCCCGCCCCCCGAACCCCCCGTCTATTGCATCCGCTCCACGCTCCCCGTCTCCAGGTTCAGCCAGTAGCTCACCTGGTTGTCGAGCACCAGCATCGCGTTCCCCTCCGACGTGAAGACCACCGAAGCCTGCACCTTGAAGCGCGCGTCCACCTCACCCCGCGCCTCCGCGCGGGTCCCGCTCGCCTCCCGCTCCGCGATCACGCTGTAGTGGATCGAGCCCTGCGTCGGACGCTTCGCCTCCCGATCCCACACGATGTCGTCATAGCGCGCCGCGTAGTCCAGGAAGAAGCTCCGCTGGTTCGACCCGCTCATCGACGAGAACGAGGTCTGCACCACAAAGCGCCCCTCGCCGTCAAAGCGCGGCGTCTCCGTCTGAAGCTCCGTCAACGCCCACCAGCCCGAGCGATCCACCGACGCCTGATAGCGCGGCAGGTTCACCTCGCCCTCCCAGTCCAGCGTCACATAGGCGCGCGCCGCGTCCCCACCGCACGCCATCTCCGCGCCCGACGCGTCCGAACACTCCAGCGTATAGCTGTACGAGAGCCCCGCTCGGTCCCCGAGCACCAGCTCCCCCCGCAGATCCAGCCCAAACGGCGTCGAGCCCAGCGCCAACATCACGCTGTCCTCCATCGACCTCACCTCGCCGCTCTGCCCGCCCGACACCAGGCTCCCCACCGCGACGGCCATATCGTCATAGTCCTCCTGAACCGGCATATCGTAGGTCGTCGTCTCGCCCCCGTCGCTCCCCCCGTCGTCCCCACACGCGCTCAACGCAAAGATCGAGGCCCCAACCAGCGCGATCGGAAGATAGTAGGTGGTCTTCATGATATCGTCTCCTTTCATCAAGTCGTCATCACGCGGCGCCTGGCTCCGGGGCGCCGCTTCACGCCCCCACACCAACGCATCGCATGTGCCAACCTCACCCACCCCCGCCCCGACGGACTCCACCCCCACAACGCAGGCGCGGCCCGACGACAAGTCGTCGGGCCGCGCTTGAGATCTCGTCACCTCAACGAAACCTCGTCGTCAACGCAGCAGCGCCTCACCCCCCAGGCTCACCCCGTGACGCTTGAGCCACGCCGTGGCCTTGTCCGACGCCACCTCCCACTCCTCGCGGTGCCCGCCGAAGTGACGCTCCAGCACCGCCAGCGCCGCTGCGGTCGCCGCCGCCAACGCGTCGTGCTGCTTCGCCGCCGCCTCCAGCTTCGCGCCGTCCACCCAGCGCCGCAGCGCCGCCGAGTCCACGAACGCCCCGTCCGCCCGCTGCGTCATCAAGAGGTCGAACATCGCGTCCAGCGACCCCGCGCCGCTGGCAGGCGGCGACTCCAGCGCCTCGTCGCACTCCTCCAGCTCCGGCGCGGCCTCGTAGCGCGGCCCGCCGTCCGCGCGCTCCCGGCGCGCCTCCTTCGCCTTCTCCCCGCCGCCCTCGTCTCCGAAGAGCCCGCCGATGAACGAGCGCGCCCGATCCATCACCGAGCCGCCGCGACGCGCCGGCGCCGGCGTCGCGCGCTCGGCCTCCATCTCCATGAAGTCCATCATCGGCGGCGCAGACGGCATCACGCTCTGCGCCCGAGCGGCCATCGGCGCCGGCGCCGGCGCCGGCATCGGGGCGCCGGGAGGCGGCGGCGGCGCGAAGGCCCCTGTCGAGGGCGGCGCCATCTTCCTGGACGGCATCGGCGGCGCGCCCGTCGGCGCCATCATCGCGCGCAGCGCGCCGCCGCCGCCGTACACCATCCCCTGCTGCACGCCAGGGCTCCCGCCCCAGCCTTTCGTCAGCGCCACCGGCACCCGACGCAGCTGCGCCTGGCCCGCGCTCTTGTCGGCCTCGGCCCGCACCTCCACCGCGACATAGCTCGTCAGGCTCGACATCAGCCCGTAGCGCTGCCCCAGCTCCAGCACCCGGCGCGCCGTCCGCGCGCTGTCGTCCTCGCCGCTGCCGCCGCGGCGCTGGTTGCTCCCGCGCCGCAGCGACTTCCCGTCCTCCAGATCCCGGATCGCGTGCCGCGCCCAGAGCTTCGGCAGCGGGCTCCCGGCCTGCGCCGTCTCCAGATCCAGCGCCACCGTCCAGCGCTTGTCGTCCGCGTGCAGCGTCACCTCGCTCGCCTGCCCGCTGCGCACCCGCGCGAACACCGTCACCGCCTCGCCTGCGAACACCGGCGGCACCTCCACCGGCGCCTGCTCCACCTCCATCCCACCCCACTCGATGCGCACGCTCTGGAACGCCGGCGTCCGCACCCGCTTGAACATCCGCAGCACCTTCGGCTCGATGCGCTCACCCGGGTAGATGAACTCCGCCGCCCCCCCCGACGCCCGCGCCACACCCCGCACCAGGTGCTCGCTCACCCCGGCGCCGATCCCGAAGCTGAACACCCGCGCCTTCCCCTCGTTCGCCTTGCACAGCGCGATCACCTCGGCCTCGTTCGACACCTGACCGTCCGTCAGCAGCAGGAGCTGCTGCGTCCGACCCCGATGCTCGCCCATCAACGCCTGGAAGGGCTCCAGCACCTCCGTACCCCCCAGATCCGCGTTGATCCGCTCTGTATAGCGCGTCGCCTCGTCAAGATTTCCCTGATTATACGGCTTGGGGGCCGGCCAGAGCCGCTCCCACGTCGAGCCGAAGCGCACGATGTTGAACGTGTCCCCCTCCGAGAGCCCCCGCAGGCAGAGCGCCAGCGCCCGCCGCGCCTGCTCGATCGACTCCCCCTGCATCGACCCCGAGCAGTCGATCACGAACACCACCTCGTTCTTCACCTCCCCAAACTCGCCCTCGCCGGGGCGGAACGTGACCATCGCCACCCGCGTCCCGTCCTCCTCCCGCGCGGCCTGCCCCTGGGCTGCGCCGGTCTCGGCGGTCTCGATCAAGAGGATGAAGTCGCGGTCCAGCGCCGTCTTGTCGCTGCTCAGCTCCACCACGGCCCGGCCGCTCTCCAGCCGGGTCCGCACCGCGTGCGACGGCGACTCCACCCCCTTGAGCTGCGCCGTGTCCACGATCACCTCCACCTCCAGCCCGTAGGGCACCGACCCAAGGCGAGGCGGGTTCACCCGCTCCCCATCGGGCTCCCCGACCTCGGGGGCGCCCTTGGGGACGTAGCGCGGCGACACGGTGGTGGGCAGCATCAGGCGCGCCGCGGCGCCCTCCAGGTTCAGCAGCGCCACGTACGACACCGTCACCTCCACCGCGCTCCCCGGCTTCAGGTTCCCCACCGACGCCGTGAACACGTTGGGGCGCTCCTGATCCAGCAGGAAGGCGCCGTGGCCGTCCGCCATCGCGTCGTCGTAGACCTCAAAGGCCCGCTCGCGCTCCTCCACCCGCCCCTCGATCACCCGATCCCCGACCTTCGCCCGGAACCCCGACACCGCCGCGCCTTCCTCCAGCGGGAAGACGTAGACCGCCTCCACGTCCACCGCCTCGGCGTTGACGTAGCGCTGCGTCACCGTCACCTCGGAGCAGCGACCCGTCACATGGGCCTCGATGCGCACACCCTCCAGCGGGATCGCCACCTGCGTGCTCGTGAACAGACCACAGTGCTGCTTCTGATCGCTCATCTCATCTCCTCCTCATGGGTGGAGCCGCGCGGGCTCCGGTCTTCGCAACCTGCCTCAACCCTTCAAGATCTCAAGCACCGCCTGGCGCAGCGACTCCACGGCCTCGCGGCTCAACCCGCGCCCTGGACCCTCCAGGTGCAGCTCCACCCCCTCGGCCAGCCGCACCCGCGTCCACACCGCCTGCGCGTCCTCCGCCGGGCTCGCCAGCGCAGGCGCCTCCGGCGCGCTGTCGCCACCCTCCGCGATCTCGGCCAGCGCCAACCCCTGCTCCTGCTGCGACTTCACCCGCAGCAGCGCCTCCAGGCGCGCCGCCCCATCCTGCTTCCCGCGCCCCGTTCCCAGCGGCGCAGGGATCAACCCGCGCTGCACATAGTAGCGCACCGTCCGCCGCGACACACCTCCCAGCGTCGCCAGCTCCTCGATCCCGTAGAGCCCCTCATTCTCCTCCGCTGTGATCATCGCTCCACCTCAACCCCGCACGCCCAGCCCCCTGCGGGCTGCGCTCACCCTCATGACGCCGCGAGGCCGACGCCTCACTGTCACGATAGGCCACAACGTAACACCGAGATGTCATGTTGGCAAGGGGGCAGTGTCACGTTTCTTGGCGAGGCAGGGGTGCGCGTGACGGGACCCCCCCGGCTGCGTAACGTCCTGCTCCGCTGCGCTTCACAGGACGAACGCAGCCGGTCCCCCCCGTGACGGGGGGACACCGACCTCCCTCGCTGCGCTCGCTCGCCATCCCTCGCTCGCTGCGCTCGCTCGCCATCCCTCGCTCGCTGCGCTCGCTCGCCACCGGTTGCGACCCACCCCGCAGCGCCCCCAGCGACCCGGCGGTGTCCCCCCGTCACGGGGGGGACCGGGGCCGTTCGTCCAATCCCGGAGGGTTGGACGTTACGGCCCCGGGGGGGTCACTCCCCGCCTTCTCCTCTGTGATTTCTTGCTTTGGTCAGCGCGTCTTCGGTGAGGGTGGTGTCCCAGTGGGGCAGCTCACCGCGGGCGAAGGTGATGAGGCGTGCGCCGCGTCGCCAGGTGAGGTAGGACCAGATCCACTGGAGGAGGACAAAGATCCTGTTCTTGAAGCCGATCAAGAAGATGAGGTGGACGAAGAGCCAGAGGAGCCAGCCGATGAGGCCGCCGGCCTTGAACTTGCCGATCTCCGCGAGGCCGACCTTGCGGCCGATGGTGGCGAGGCTGCCCTTGTCGTTGTAGCGGAAGGGCTCGGGGGCTTCGCCGCGGAGGGAGGCGATGATGTGGGCGGCGGCGTGCTCGCCCATCTGGATGGCGCCCTGGGCGACGCCGGGGACGTTCTTGCCTTCGGCGTCGGTGCAGGCGGCCATGTCGCCTGCGACGAAGATGTTGTCGGTGCCGGGGAGGAGGAGATCGGGGCCGATCTTGACCCGTCCGGCGCGGTCGAGGTCGGCGGCGAGGGCGCGGTTGAAGGATCGACCCCCGACGCCAGCGCCCCAGAAGACGGCCTTGGTCTGGATGAGGGAGCCGTCTCCGAGGGAGACGCCGCGCTCGTCGATGGAGGTGACGCGCTGGTTGAGGAGGATCTCGACGCCCAGCTCCTCCAGGTCGCGCTTGGCGATGGCGGAGAGCTCGGGGTCGAAGCTGCGCAGGAGGCGGTCGCTGCCCTCGATGAGGAGGATGCGGGAGATGCGCGGGTCCACACCCCGGAAGTCCTTGCGGATCGAGTGCTTGGCGATCTCGGCCATGGCGCCGGCCAGCTCGACGCCGGTGGGGCCGCCGCCGATGATGGCGAAGGTGAGGAGGCGTCGCTGCTCCTCGGGGTCGGCGGAGCGCTCGGCCTGCTCGAAGGCCATGAGGAAGCGTCGGCGGATGTTGAAGGCCTCTTCGAGGGTCTTGAGGCCGACGGCGTGCTCGGCCCAGGCGTCGTTGCCGAACCAGTTGTTCTTGACGCCCACGGCCAGGATCATGAAGTCGTACTCCAACTCGCCGTCGTCGAGGAGGAGGACCTTGCGCTCGCGGTCGATGCCGCGCGCGTTGGCCATGAGCACCCGCGCGTTGCGCTGCCCGCGGAGGACGCCGCGGATGGGGACGGCGATCTCGCCCGGGGAGAGGCCCGCGGTGGCGACCTGGTAGAGCAGCGGCTGGAAGACGTGGTGGTTGTTGCGGTCGATCAGGACGACATCCACGGGCGCCTTGCGCAGCGCCTTGGCGGCGTAGAGGCCGCCAAAGCCGCCGCCGACGATGACAACCCGCGGGATGGGACGCTTCATGAGGGCTCCGTTGCAGTAGGGGAGGGCAGGGGCCAGCAGCGATCCGCCAGCGCCTGGGTCGCCGGATCGTGGGCGATGAGGAGCACCGCGCGCTCCGGGGCCTCGGCGCGGATGGCCGCGAGGACCTGCGCGCGGAGCGCAGGCTCCAGGCCGCTGAAAGCCTCATCGATTATCAGAAGATGGCCCCCTTTGAGAAGGGCGCGCGCCAGGGCGAGCCGCTGGCGCTGCCCCCCCGAGAGCCGCGCCCCCCGCTCTCCGAGGCGCGTCGCGTAGCCGTCAGGGAGCGCCTGGATGAACTCCGCCGCGCCAGCGATCACCGCGGCGCGTCGCACGTCGGCCGCGCTGGCCTCCGGCCGCACCAGCCGCAGGTTCTCCTCCACCGACGCATCAAAGAGCAGCGTGTCCTGCCCCGCCCACGCCACCCCTCGCCGCCAGGCGTCCGACCCCAGCGGCGCGGCCTCCTCGCCCCACCGCACCTCCCCCTCCGCCACCGGCAGCAGCCCCACCAGCGCCCGCGCCACGCTGGTCTTCCCCGCCCCGCTCGGCCCCACCAGCGCCACCACCTCACCCGCCCCGATCTCCCCGCTCAACCCCCGCACCACCCACCCCCCCTCCCCATACCTCAACCCCACATTATTTATATATATTTTCCAATCAAAATAACCATAAAATCCCTTCTCCCCACCCACCCCACCCACCCCACCCACCCCACCCACCCCACCCGATCCCGTCGGTGCCCCCCCGTCACGGGGGGGGCCGCCCGCGTTCGTCGGGCTTTGCCCGACGTTACGCGGGCGCGGGGGTCCGAGCGCAGCGAGGCGCTCCGCCCCCACGGCGCCTTGTTGGAGGGCGGCGTGGACGCGGGAGAGGCCCTTGAGGGGCTCGTAGAGGAGGGCGAGGGCGGTGAAGGCGGAGAGGGCTTCGGCGGGGGTGAGGGTGCCTGCGGCGACGCGCCAGGCGGCGGCGAGGAGGGCGAGGGCGAGGAGGGCGACGCCGAGCAGCTCGGCGGCGGCGTGCTGGAGGGCGCGCGCGGAGGCGGCCCAGGTGTGTCGGGCGGCGTGCTGTGCGCCGAGGTCCTGGGCGCGTCGGAGGACCTCGGGCTGCATGGCGTCGGCCTGAACGGCGTCGAGGTTGGCGACGACCTCGGCGGCGAGGGCGGCGAGGTCGCCTCGGGCGCGGGCGGCGCGTCGGTGGGCGTCGCGGAGGGCGCGGCTGAGGCGGGCGAGGGTGAGGGCGGCGAGGGGGACGAGGAGGAGGGTGACGAGGGTGAAGAGGGGGTCGCGGAGGAGGGCGCCGACGAGGAGGGCGGCGGCGGCGAGGGCGTCGCGGACGGCGGCGGCGACGCCTTCGGTGAGGGCGTCCTGGACGTGCTCGACGTCCTGGGTGAGCCGGGCGGCGACGTCGCCGCTGCGGAGGTCGAGGCGGGCGGTGAGGGGGGCGTGGGTGAGGGCGTCGAGGGCCTGGGCGCGGAGGCGGAGGCCGAGGGCGGCGGCGGCGGCGGCGAGGAGGCGGCGCTGGCCGACGTAGACGACGGACTTGAGGTGGGCGGCGTGGTGGTGGAGGCCCGCGGCGGCCTCGCGGGTGAGGGGCGCGGCGTCGGCGGGGGAGGGCGCGGCGGCGAAGAGCTGCTGGAGGAGGGGGCCGAGGAGCCAGGCGTAGGCCGCGCCGCCCGCGGCGGCGAGGAGCATGAAGGCGGCGGCGC
>CAUJGC010000527.1 GCA_963169075.1 Myxococcota bacterium | reverse complement strand
TCAGACGCCTTCCTGGCCTTCACAGGTCGCGTTTGACCTCCACACGCCACAGCCGCGTGGCGGCGATGCTTCGAGCCCTTTGAAGTCAGAACGTCCAAAAACCTTATCCCACGACCTCTCACGGGGGGGACCGGCCCCGTTGCTCCTGTGAAGCGCAGCGGAGCAGGAGCTTACGGGGCCGGGGGGGTCAGCGGACCCACAAAAACCCCACAAAAGCATACAAATAAAATACATATGTGTGGAATCACCGGCTTCCTCGACCCACGCGGGACCTCCTACGACCGGCGCGCGGTGTTGGCGCGGATGATGGGGTCGTTGGTCCATCGGGGTCCGGACAGCGCGGGGTCGTGGCTGGAGGGGGAGGCGGCGCTGGGGTTTCGGCGGCTGGCGATCCATGATCTGTCGGGCGGGGATCAGCCGTTGTTCAATGAGGACCGCACGTTGGTGATGGTGTGCAACGGGGAGGTCTTCAACCATCGGCGGCTGCGGGCGGGGCTGGAGGCGCGGGGGCATCGCTTCGCGACGCGGAGCGACGTGGAGGTCCTGCTGCACCTCTATGAGGAGCGAGGCGCGGACTTCCTGGCGGACGTGGACGGTCAGGTGGCGGTGGCGCTGCTGGACCGCCGGACGGGCGCGCTGCTCCTGGCGCGGGACGTGATGGGGGTGCTGCCGCTCTTCTATGGGGTGTTTGGCGGGGCGCTGGTGTTCGGGTCGGAGATCAAGGCGCTGCTGGAGCATCCGCAGGTGCCGCGGGCGCTGGACCCGGGGGGGCTGGATCAGGTCTTCTCCTTTCCGGGGCTGGTGAGCCCGCAGACGATGTTCGCGGGGGTGTCGGCGCTGGGGCCGGGGGAGGCGCTGCGGTGGGAGGGCGGCGCGCCGCGGCGCTGGCTCCACCGGGACGTGACCTTCCCGCAGGACGGCGCGCGCGCGGAGGTGCCCGAGGCGGCGCTGCTGGAGGCGCTTCAGGCGTCGGTGGCGGATCGCCTGGATGCGGACGTGCCGGTGGGCTACTACCTGAGCGGGGGGTTGGACTCGTCGCTGATCGCGGCGCTGGTCCACGAGGCGGCGCCGGAGGTGCCGCGGGTGTGCTTCTCGGTGGGCTTTGACGACCCGGCGATGGACGAGGGGCGCTTCCAGCGCCTCATGGTCGCCCGGACGGGCGCCGAGCACTGCGTGATCCGCTTCGATGAGGCCGAGATCGGGGCGCGCTTCCGGTCGATGATCTGGCACGCCGAGTGCGCGGTCAAGGAGAGCTACAACGCCTGCGCGATGGCGCTCGCGGAGGCCGCCCGCGACCGGGGGATCAAGGTGATCTTGAGCGGCGAGGGCGCGGACGAGCTGCTGGCCGGGTACGTGGGGTATCGGGTGGATGAGGCGGCGTGGCGGCTCCAGGGCGGGGATGAGGACGATCTGGAGGCGTTGATCGAGGCGGAGCTGCGGGAGCAGCTCTGGGGTGACGCGGGGCTCTTCTATGAGAAGCAGCAGCACGCGCTGCGCGGGGTGAAGCAGGCGCTCTATGGGGAGGCGCTGCGGGGGCGCTTTGAGGCGTTTGAGTGCGTGCAGCGTCCGCTGGTGCGGAAGGAGGCGCTGGCGGGGCGGCATCGGATGGATCAGCGGGCGTATCTGGATCTGAAGCTGCGCCTGGCGGATCACCTGCTGGGGGATCACGGCGACCGGATGAGCATGGCGGCGGGTGTGGAGGTGCGGCACCCCTTCCTGGATCGGCGGGTGGTGGCGGTGGCGGCGGCGGCGGCGCCAGGTCAGAAGGTGCGGGGCGGCGTGGAGAAGCACCTGCTGCGGCAGATCGCCCGCGGGCGGGTGCCGGACGCGATCCTGGGGCGGGAGAAGTTCGGCTTCCACGCCCCGGGCTCCCCGGCGCTGCTCCGCCGCAGGCTGGAGTGGGTGGAGGACGCCCTGAGCCCCGCAAGGCTCCGGGATGTCGGGCTTTTTGACCCGGACGCTGTGGCGCGGCTGCGGCAGCGCTACGCGGCGCCGGGCTTCCGGCTGGCGCAGCCCTATGAGGATGATCTGCTGATGATCGTCCTGAGCGCGATGGTCTTTATGGACGTCTTCGGCGTCACGGCGTCGTAGGGGTCAGCAGGGCGCGGAGCGCCGCCGTCACGCCGGGGTGCTCGCCTGCGAGGAGGCCGTGGTGATCGCCCTCCAGGGGGAGGGTCTGGAGGGCGTCGATGCAGCGCTCCCAGCCCGCCGCGAAGGCGGCGCTGCCCTCGGCCTGGAGGAGCGCGGCGGCGGGGTGCCCCGCCGCGGGGCGGTAGCGCCGGAGCGCGGCGAGGTTGGCGGCGCGCATCGCGAGGACATGGTGGGCCAGGGCGCGCTCGGCGGGGGTCAGGGGCAGGCCAGCCGCCGCCGCCTGGTCCAGCAGGCGCTCCACCTCCGCCGCCACGTCCAGCGACGACGCAGCCGGCGGGCGCCAGGCGACCTCGATCCCGAAGCGGCGACGCAGCTCCGACGCGGCCAGGGAGAGGCCCTGGAGGGCGTCTGCGGCCTCGTCAAGGGCCATCCCTGGCGCGATGCTGTCGATGAGCACCAGGCGCGCTGGGGGGCCTCCCAGGGCCGTCAGCTGGCGCGCTGCCTCGAAGGCCAGGACCCCGCCGAAGGACCAGCCGCAGAGCGTCCAGGGGCCTTGGGGCTGGAGGGCGGTGATCCGCTCGACGCAGGCCGCCGCCAGGGCCTCGACGCCCTCGGCGTCGTCGGCGGGGCGCTGCTGCTGGAGGGCGACGCTGGGGCGGTCCAGCGCCAGGCGCTCGATGAGCGGCGCGTAGAGGAGCCCGATCCCGTAGAGGGGCGGCAGCCAGAAGACCGGCGGGCCCGCGCCAGCCCCCAGGGGGAGGGACGCGAAGAGGGCGCCCTCCCCGCCCCGGCCCGCGTCCAGCGCGGCCGCCAGGCGCGCGACGGTCGGCGTGCGGAGGAGCTGATGCGCGGGCAGCTCCACCGCCAGGGCCTCCTTGATCCGCCAGACGCAGGCGATGGCGCGCAGCGAGTCTCCGCCCAGCGCGAAGAAGTCGTCGTCGCGCCCCACGCGCTGGATGCCCAGGACCTCCCCGAAGAGCGCCGCGAGGCGCTCCTCCTGCGGCGTCGCAGGCGGCGCATAGGGCGTCGAGAGCCGGGGGCGTCCGTCTCCGGGCGCAGGCAGCGCCTTGCGGTCCACCTTGCCGTTGAGGTGGCGCGGCAGCGCGTCCAGGGTCACAAACGCGGACGGCAGCATCCCCGCGGGCAGCTCCCGCGCCAGGTGCGCCCGCAGCGCGTCCGCCGTCGGCGCCTCACCCGCCGCCGCCACGAGGTACGCGCAGAGGCGCTCCTCGTCGCCGTCGCGCCGCACCGTCGCCGCAGCCTCCAGCACCCCGGGGTGCTGGAGGAGGAGGGCCTCGATCTCCTCCAGCTCGACCCGCACGCCGCGGAGCTTGATCTGGTGGTCCTGGCGACCCCGGAACTCGAAGACGCCGTCCTCGCGCTGGAGGCCCAGATCCCCCGTGCGGTAGACCGGCGTGGGGTCGCCGTCGCCCAGGAGGTCGGGCACAAAGGCCCGCGCCGTCTCCTCCGGGCGCGCCCAGTAGCCCAGCGAGGCGTGCCGCGTGCGGATCACCAGCTCCCCCAGGCGGCCTGGGGGGCAGGGGCGCCCGGCGGCGTCCACCACGAAGACCTCCACCTCCGGCATGGGGCGCCCGATGGGGATCGCGCGGCGCTGCCCGTCCTCGGGGCCGAGGCGATGCGCGAGCCGCGTCATCGTCGTCTCGCTGGGGCCGTAGAGGTTCACCAGCGCCACCCGCTCGCCGTGCGCCGCCGTCCACCGCGCCACGTCCGCCGGGCGCACCACCTCCCCCGCCATCAGGATCCAGCGCAGCGCGGGCAGGCGCGACGCCTCCTGCGCCACCCCGAGCAGCCCCCGGAACACCGAGGGCACGCAGTGCAGCACCTCCACGCGGGCGTCCTCCAGCCAGCCCAGGAGCGCCTCCGGGGCGAGGAGCCCCGCCAGCGCGGGGGGGACGCAGATCGTCCCGCCCGCGCAGAGCGGCAGGAAGATGTCCCGCAGCGAGGCGTCAAACGAGAGCGGCGCGAGCTGGCTCACCCGCGGCGCCTCCAGCTCCCCCAGCAGCGCCCGCTCCCACGCGATGAAGTGCGTCACACCGCCCAGCCGCCCCACGATCCCCTTGGGCTGCCCCGTCGAGCCCGACGTGTAGACCACATAGGCCGCCGCGTCCGGGTCGCGCGGCGCCGGGGGACGGGACGGGGCGCCCTCGTTCAGAAAAACCCATTGAATATCAATTATATGAACTGATGGGCCCAGCAGCGACCGCGCCTCGTCCTGCCGCTCCGGGGTGGTCAGGATCGCCTCCAGGGCCAGCTCGGCGGCGACGCGGCGGCGGCGGGCCTCGGGCCAGGCGGCGTCGATGGGGACAGCCACCGCGCCTGCGTCGAGGGCGCCGAGGAGCGCCGCGATCCCCCCGCGCGGCGCGTCGGCCAGGACGCCGACGCGGCGCCCGGCGCCCGCGCCAGCGGCCTCCAGGGCCGCCGCGAGGCGGCCCGCGCCCAGGGCCAGCGCGCCGTAGGTGAGGTGGCCCTGGGCGTCCTCCAGCGCGACGCGCGCGGGCGCGCGCTCGGCCCAGGCGTGGAAGATCTCATGGATCTGGAGTGCAGGCATGATTATTTTTTGCTTTTATTTCAACAGCTTATGGGGTCGGGCTGCCTCCGGCGGCTGGGGGAAGCTCCCCCAGACCCCCACTTTCAGGGGCAGCGGCTTCATCCTGGCCGCCGCGGTCGGCGGCGGTGAGGAGGATCACCCCGGCGACGATGGAGGCGAGGCCGCCGTATTGGGCGGGGTGGAGGACGGTGCCGGAGGTGAGCCACTCGATGAAGACGGGGGTGAGGATGACGAAGGAGTTGGTGGTGGGGACCACGATCATGGCGTTGGCGCGCCAGAAGGCGAGCTGGGTGACGCCGAGGGCGCCGGTGCCGATGGTGAGGGCGACGTAGGGCCAGGGGGTGTTCATCTGGCCGGTCATGTCGCCGCCTGCGGCGACCAGGGCGAGATCCCCGAGGACCATGGAGACGCCGATCATGGCGCCCGCGAGGGCGCCGAAGGTGAAGCCGTGCCAGCGCCGGGACACCCAGGAGAAGATCGCCAGCGGCACGAAGATGGCGGCGAGGAGCCCCCCCGCGAGGGCGAGGCCCTGGGGTGAGATGGCTTGATCGGTGACGGGCTGGTCAAAGAGGCCCATGAGGGCCGTGCCCACGAGGACGAGGGCGGCGCCGCCCAGCTCCTGCTTCCCGACGCGCTCCTTGAGGACGAGCCAGGCGAAGGCGACCAGCCCAAGCATCCCGACGCCGTTGAAGGAGGACACCATGGAGGACTTGTCGGTGAACTTGAGCGCCGCCGAGTAGAGGCCCGTCGCGACGGTGGTCATCAGGATGCCGACGATCCAGAGGATGAGGTCGCGGCGGTGCGGCGGTCGGAGCGCCGCGCCGCGATGGGCCAGCACCTTGACCTTCCACTTCTGCACCCCCTTGCCGATGTTGAGGAAGAGGGAGGCCAGGATCGCCAGCGTGATCCCCAGCGCCAATCCGTCCATGATGCCCTGCGCCGCTGTGGGGCGCCCCATGTGGCACCCAGTGTCATAATCTATCTAACACCTCCGAGGTCGGCTGCCAAGCCCCCTCAGCGCACATCGACGGTGTAGGCCCGGCAGATGGGGCCGAGCTGATCGACGCGGCTGCCCTGGCGCCCATAGAAGCCCGCGATGAAGGAGCCCGCCGGGCACGCCGACTGCGCGCGCAAGGTGCCGCCCTCGCCGCCAAAGGTCGAGGTGGAGGTGTCGGTGAGCTGGATCGCGCCTGCGCCCGGATAGCCGATGAAGGTGGCGCGGGCGCAGACCAGCGTGAGCTGATCCACCCGCGACCCCGTCCGCACCTGCATCCGCGACAAGAAGGAGCCCGCCGGGCAGGTCAGCGTGCTGGGGCTGCCGCCCCCGCCGCCCTGGGCGGCCGTCCGCGTCACCCCGCCCGTCGAGGCCGAGGCGTAGGTGTAGGGCGTCGTCCCGCGCTGCTCCTCGACGGTGATGCGCTGGCAGAGCGCCGCGATCTGGTCCAGCTCCGACGCGGAGCGCACGTCCACGCCCACCGCCATCTCGCCCGGGGCGCAGGTGATCGTGAAGGGGTCGCCGCCGCCGCCGCCGTAGGCCGCGCCCTGGGTGCTGTCACCGGTGCTGATGCCCGTGGGGCAGCCGTCGTCCACGACGCCGTTGCACGCGTCGTCCAGCCCGTCGCAGGTCTCGGCGCGAGGCGCCACGTCGCGCGGGCAGGTGAGGAGGCCGTTGGCGCAGGTCAGGCGCCCCGTGGCGCAGACCCCCGGCTCGCCGGTGTCGCAGGCGGCGCCGCCGCCGGGGTTGCCCTCGTCCACCTGGCCGTTGCAGTTGTCGTCCTGGCCGTTGCACTCTTCGCCGCGCGGCTGCTGGACGGAGACACAGGCCAGCGTGGCGCTCTGGCAGACCGTGACCCCCTGCCCGCAGATCCCTGGCAGCCCCGTGAGGCAGGTGTCCCCGGCGTCGTCCGTCACCCCGTCCACGCGCCCGTCGCAGTCGTCGTCCTGGCCGTTGCACAGCTCGCCGCGCGGCTCGCGGGCCCGCACACACGCCAGCGCCCCGTCCGTACACCGGAGCGTCCCGCCCCCGCAGATCCCCTCCTCGCCGGTGTTGCACGCGGCGCCGCCGCCGGGGTTGCCCTCGTCGATCTGGCCGTCGCAGTCGTCGTCGCCGCCGTTGCACGCCTCGTCGGCGCCCGCGTGGGCCAGGGGGTTGCCCTCGGCGCAGTCTTCGCCGCGGCAGGCGTCTCCGACGCCGTAGCCGTCGTCGTCCGGATCGTAGCACGCCGAGCAGAAGCCTGCGGCCAGGCGACACTGCGCCGTCGCGCCCTCCTGCTCCACGCAGTCGTAGCCCGCCGGGCACGCGCGCTCCGCGCAGGAGCGACCGCAGAAGGAGCCGTCCGGGTACACCAGGCAGCGGTCGCTCGATCCCCCGCACTCGCCGTCCCCCGCGCAGGGCTCGCAGAGGAAGTCCGCCTCCGGGAAGCAGAGGAACGTCCGATCTGCCCCGCTGTTCGACACCGCCGCGCACTCAAAGCCCGACGGGCACGCCTCCCCCGCAGGATCGCAGTAGTCCGTACACTGCCGACGCCCCTGCGACTCCGCCGTCGTGATGCACACCCCGCTGGCGCACTCCTCCCCCGTGTCGCAGGACGCCCCGAAGCCGCCCAGCGGCTCCCCCGCGTCCTCCCCGCCGCCGCTGTCCGCTCCCCCCCCGCCGCTGTCCTCCCCTCCCCCGCTGTCCGCTTCGTCGGCGCCAGCGTCCGCCTCACCCGCGACGCACGCGCCCGCATCGCAGCGCTGAAAAACACCGCAATCTTCATCACTTGAACACGATGTTGGCGCCTCGACCCCCGGCGCGACCGGCGCGTCTGAGCACGCCGCAGCGACCATCACGAGGGCCAGGAGCAAGGAGCGACGCGGTGACATGGGAGACCTCCAGCGCGGGTGAGAAGGACATCACGCTGGAAGTATAGTGGAGGTCGCAGGCAGACGGAACCCCCCCGGCCCCGTAACGTCCAGCTCCGCTTCGCTTCACAGGACGAACCGGGCCCGTCCCCCCCCTGACGGGGAATAGGCATAAAGTAAGTAGATGTAG
>CAUJGC010000526.1 GCA_963169075.1 Myxococcota bacterium | reverse complement strand
GACGGGACCTACCTGCCGCGGCTGGGG
Organism: Myxococcota bacterium; assembly: GCA_963169075.1. Taxonomy (GTDB): domain Bacteria; phylum Myxococcota_A; class Bradymonadia; order Bradymonadales; genus CAUJGC01. The sequence continues at coordinate 8,048 of CAUJGC010000526.1, read as the reverse complement.
GCGCCTGCGGCGCGCTGGGACGATCTGCGCCAGTGGCTGCGGCATCTGGTGACGTTGATCGCGCAGCGCGGGGTGCGGCTGACCCAGGGGCGGTCGATCCACAACGGGGATCTGCGGGCGCTCCAGGGGATCAGCGAGCTGCCGTCGGCGCGGCTCTTCGAGCTGGCGCTGCGGGTGGGTCGGGCGATGCACATCCTGCTGGAGCTGGAGCCGGCGCTCCTGGTGGGGAACGACGTGGATCTGCTGGATCTGGACGGGGCGGGGTTCGCGGCGGCGGTGCTGGCGGTGGTGGGGCTGGGGCGGGTGGACGTGGGTCACACGCACCTCTCGTCGATGGCGGGGCTGCTGGGGCGCTGGGCGCCGCTGGTGGAGGGCGCGGAGCTGACGTGGACGGGGCCGATGGCGCCGGAGCCGGTGTCGGACTTCCTGCCGGAGGCGAGCGCGGCGCGTCAGGGGGCGGCGGCGCGGGCGGCGCTTGGGGAGGCGCACCTGCGGGTGCGGGCGGGGCTGATCGGGCTCTTCGGGCAGCTGCCGCGGGGGGTGTTGCTGCCGCTGGAGGCGGTCTGCGCGCTGGTCCACGCGCACCTGGGGCTGGATCTGCTGCGTCGCCCGTGCCGGGTGGCGTCGCACGGCGAGGGGGAGGAGCCGGTGGTGCTGGCGTCTGCGACGCGGGCGCTGCCGGCGTTTGAGGCGCGGGTGCGGGAGCACCTGCCGGCCTGGCTCCGCCAGCTCTGGACGCCGCTTGGGGCGGCGTTCGTGGAGGGTGATCAGGTCTGGGTGCGCCTGCCGGCGCCCGTGCTGCTGGAGAGCCTGGACGGGACCTACCTGCCGCGGCTGGGGGCGCCTGCGGCGTCGTCGGGCGCGGAGGAGCCGCGCCGGGGGCGGCTGCGGGTGCAGCCGACGGGGGAGGTGCTGGCGCCGCCGGACGTGTCGATCCACGGGGTGATCCATCTGGCGCAGGGGGCGGAGCTGGTGCGGCTGGGGGAGGTGGTGACGTTGAACATCTCGCAGCGCTCGCTGCTGCGGCTGCTGCGGAGCGGGATGGACCCGGCGGCGTGGGGCGAGGAGGTGGCCTTGATGTCGGGTCACCCGCTGCCCTCGACGGTGGCGGCGATGATCGGGGTGGCGGCGCAGCGTCGCGGCGAGGTGCGGCTGACGCCTGCGGGCGGGGTGCTGGTGGCGCGGGACGCGGTGCGGCTGGACGAGCTGTTGAGCCACCCGCGGATGGCGGGGCTGGGGATGCTGCGCCCGGCGCCGACGGTGCTGGTGCTGCCGCCGGGGTGTGATCTGGAGGCGCTGCTCGGGGAGCTTGGGGAGCTTGGGTTCGCGGGGGAGCTGGTGGACCCAGCGGGGGTGTAGCGGCTGCGCGAGACGGCTACAGCTTGGGGCGAGGATCTGCTAAGGTGGGCGGCGAGGTCGTTTGGGAGCGCATCAACCTGGGAGCAACGCGAGGGGCGAGCGGTGGAGCGTCTTCGACAGATCGGGATCAGGGTGGCGGCAGCGGCGCTGCTGCTTGGGGCGGCGGCGTGCTCGGAGGAGGCGGAGCCTGCGCCGGGAGGCGAGGCGGACGCAGGCGGCGGCGTGGAGGACGCGGGGAGAGATCCAGGCTCATGTGAGTTTGATATAGATTGCAGTGAAACTCCAGGTAATCTATGCATCAATGGCCGCTGCGCCCCCGGCATCTGCCACCCCGGGGAGCCCTCCTGCCTCAACAACGACGTCGTCCGGTGCAACGACGACGCCCAGAGCTACACCGCCGTCGAGCCCTGCACCGGACGGGTCTGCGTCCGCGGCGAGTGCCGCACCCGGGTCTGCGAGCCCGGCAGCGTCACCTGCGCCGAGCGCGCGCGCCTGGTGTGCAATGAGCGCGGCGACGGCTACGCCACCCGGCCCTGCTTCGGAGATCAGGTCTGCTTCGACGGCGCCTGCGTCGATCCCTCCTGCTCGCCGGGCAAGTCCCTCTGCCTCGATGATCTCACCCTGGGCACCTGCGCCGCCAACGGCGGCGGCTACGTCGGGCGCCTCTGCGGCTTCGCCCTGCGCTGCGACCCCGGCGGCGGCTGCATCCCCCACCACGCCGTCGCCTTCGGAGACGACGGGCGCCTGGTGGCCTCCCCCGTGGCGCGCCCTGCCCTGGGCTGGCTCGCCCTCTGGCTCGTCCGCGACCGCGACGCCGCGGGCGCCGTCGAGCTGATCGCCTGGGAGGAGGCCGGCCTCTTCGCCCAGATCGATCTGGACGCCGGCGCCCTCCTCCTGGGGCCCTCCCCCGACGCCCTCGCCCCCGCCTACCCCCTGGCCCTCCAGACCGGCGACGTGAGCCACCTCGTCCTCGCCTGGGACGCCGAGGGCGCCGTCACCGCCCTCCTGGACGGCTTCGCCCTGGGGCCTCCCCTCCCGGGCGGCGTCGCGCCGGGCGGCGCCCCCCGCGGCACCCTCACCCTGGGCCGCGCCAGCGAGGGCGCCACACCCTGGCCGGGGCGCGTCGGCAGCGTCCACCTCGGCGCGGGCGTCCTCGCCAGCGGCTTCGCGCCCCGCTGTGACGCCCCGCCCGCCGACGCCCGGCTCGCCGCCTGGACCCTCGACGAAGGCCAAGGCGAGGAGGGCTTCTCCCGCGACGCCGACGCCCCGCCCCTCCGCCTGGAGGGCAGCGCCGCCTGGGACGGCGGACTCCTCGGACGCTACGGCGCCGACGTGGACGGCGACGCCTACGGCGATCCCGAGCGCACCCTCATCGCCTGCGCCCCCCCGCTGGAGGGCGATCTCCTCCGCCTGGGAGACTGCAACGACGGCAGCGCCGCCGTCTCCCCGGCCGCCGAAGAGATCGAGGACGCCCGCGACAACGACTGCGACGGCGCCGTGGACGAGGCCCCCTGAGCCGAGGCGCCCCGTGGACAAGCGCGGGCGGGTCTGTCATCCTCCCCAGGCCGCCCCTCGCGCGGCGCTGTCCCCCCTCCTCTCTCCCCTCCCCCCAGGAGCCGATCTTGGACGCCCCCGTCATCTTCCCCGCCACCATCACCTTCCCCGGAATCTACGCCGAGATCGAGGTCGATCTCCCCACCGCCGAAGCCCTCGCCAGGCTCTGGCGCGCCGAAGGCTTCGGCTGCGTCAGCGTCGCCCTCGCCTTCCCCCGCGATCCCGCCGCGCCGGCCTCCACCGAGAGCTGGCACCCCGTCGGCATCTACGCCGATCTCCTCCTCGAAGAGCGCGATCTCCTCGGCGGCGCCCTCACACGCCTCAAGCTCGGCGAGTCCGAGCGCGTCCGCATCCACGCCTTCAAAGCCCCCCCGCGCGGCTGGGCCGAAGCCTGGGATCGCCCCTTCGCCTCCCTCGGCCCCGATGAGGCCCCCGAAGACCTCGACGAAGACGCCCTCGACCGCGTCCGACGCCTCCTCGTCAAGCTCGCCACCACCGCCCCCGAGCACCTCGCCTCACCCTACCGCGACCCCGGACAGCTCCCCGACTGGTTCGTCGATCTGGGACGCCGCGAGATCGCCGCCTGGCGACGCCTCTACATGATGGCCGAGGTCCTCCTCAACGACCCCGCCCAGCGACACCAGGCCCTCATCTCCGATGACCCCAAGACCCTCATCGGCGCCCTGGAGGACACCCTCCAGCAGCGCCTCCAGGCCGGACCCAGCACCTCCGCCGCCGCCACCGTCGAGGCCTTCCTCGCCGAGGCCTGCGATGAGCACCTCCAGCGGACCCTCGACGCCGTCACCGCCGCCCTCCTCCTCGGGCGCGAGGGCGCCGTCGATCTCCCCGGACACGTCGCCAAGCCCCTCGCCAAGATCCAGAAGGATCTGGAGCGCCTCCAGGAGCGCCTCTACGAGCTCACCGACGCCCTCGCAGAGCACAGCGCCCCCCAGCGCGATGACTCCGACGACGACGGGGACGAGCCGTGAGCGATGACCCCCTGAGCCACTTCGACGCCCAGGGGCGCGCCCACATGGTGGACGTCGGCGCCAAGCCGCCCGCCGATCGGGAGGCCGTCGCCCTCGGATCGCTCCGCCTCCACCCCGACACCCTCGCGCGGATCACTCAAGGCACCGCCGCCAAGGGCGACGTCCTCGGCGTCGCCCGCGTCGCGGGCATCCAGGGCGCCAAGCGCACCGCCGACCTCATCCCCCTCTGCCACCCCCTCCCCCTCACCCACCTCGCCGTCGAGTTCGCCCCCGATCCCGACAACGCGCGCCTCTGGATCCGCGCCACCGCGCGCACCACCGGACCCACCGGCGTCGAGATGGAGGCCCTCACCGCCGTCGCCGCCGCCGCCCTCACCGTCTACGACATGTGCAAGGCCATGGATCGCGCCATCGTCATCGGCTCCACCTTCCTCCTGCACAAGCGCGGCGGACGCAGCGGCCCCTGGACCCACCCCGACCTCGAACACCTCCAGCCGCCCGCGCACGTCGCGTGGCGATAGGGCATGGACACACTATCCCTACTTGTATTTTCGCGACCCGACCGCGTGATGCATGTCGCCCTTGACTCCGGAGGCGAGGTGGTTTAGGTTCTCCAGCCCGTGTCAGGGGCTCAAGGCCCGCGCCTCGATCCCCGACCCGCACAAGAAGTCTGCTGTTGTTGGAGGCGTGCGTCGCGCAAGAACACCTCCCACGAGAACGAGTCCTGATATTGGAGGTCTAGGAAAATGGCTACCAAACGCCCCGCGAAGATCGCCGGTCGTAAAAAGGTCGCTTCGGGCAAGGCTTGCACCAAGCCCGGCTGCGACGGCCTCATGAACCCTGTGAAGTTCGTCCGCTGGTCCGAGCCCAGCGGCATGTTCTGGCTCTGCGCCAAGTGCACCCACGAAGAGCCCACCCGCGCCTGATCGCGCCGGTCTGATCCTCCCAACAACAACAACTTCTGTCTCCTCAAGGAGCATCAAGGCTATGGCACGTCTCTCCCGTCGCGGGCGCGGTAAGCGCTCCTGCCCCTTCCGGGCCAACCCCGATATGAAGATCGACTACAAGGATGTGGAGCTGCTCAAGCGCTTCATCTCCCCCCGCGGCAAGATCCTCCCCCGCCGCATCACCGGCGTCAGCGCCAAGTACCAGCGCAAGCTCACCAACGCCATCAAGCGCGCCCGCAACATCGCGCTCCTCCCCTACGTCGTCATCGAGTAGGGACGCGCGGCGTGAGGCCGCGCGCCACATCCCATGCTTGAGCTGCACTTCGACGCCGGCACCCTCCTCCTCGAAGGACCCCGAGAGGAGCTGGATGCCCTCCTCCCGGATCTGGAAGGCTTCGCCTTCGACGACCGCGTGCAAGCTCTCCGTGCCCCCGCACGGCTCTACCGAAGCGCCTTCGCCCAGCTCTACCGAGCCCAGGAGCGAGGGCGCTTCGCGTTTGAGGACAGAGCCCGCGCCTACGTCGAGCTGGACCTCACCCACCACACCTGGCGCGAGCCCTTCCCCCACCAGCGCGAGGCCATCGCCGCCTGGAGGCGCGCCGCGCGCGCCGGCGTCGTCGTCCTCCCCACCGGCGCCGGCAAGAGCTACGTCGCGGAGCTGGCCCTCGCGGACGTCAAGCGCTCCGCCCTCATCGTCTCGCCTACCCTTGATCTCATGAACCAATGGTACGAGCTGCTCACCGCCGCCTTCCGCGTCCCCGTGGGCATCGTCGGCGGCGGCTACTACGAGCTGCAGGACCTCACCGTCACCACCTACGACTCCTCCTACATCCACATGGAGCGCCTCGGCGGACGCTTCGGCCTCGTCATCTTCGACGAGTGCCACCACCTCCCCTCCCCCAGCTACGCCCAGGCCGCCGAGATGATGATCGCCCCCTACCGCCTGGGCCTCACCGCCACCCCCGAGCGCGCCGACGCCCTCCACCTCCGCCTCGACGACCTCGTCGGCCCCACCGTCTACACCCGCCAGATCAAGGAGCTGGCCGGGCACGTCCTCGCAGAGTACGAGACCGTCCGCCTCTCCATCCCCCTCTCCCCCGAGGACCAGGCCGCCTACCAGGGCGCGCGCGACACCTACCGCGACTTCGTCCGCGCCCAGGGCATCTCCATGTCCTCCGCCCAGGGCTGGAGCACCTTCGTCCAGCGCTCCTCCATGTCCGCCGACGGACGGCGCGCCTTCCGCGCCTACCGCCTCCAGAAGTCCATCGCCCTCGCCCACAGCGGCAAGATCGAGGCCCTGGAAGACCTCCTCAAGCGACACGCCCGAGATCGCGTCCTCATCTTCACCTCCGACAACGAGACCGTCTACACCATCAGCCGGCGCTTCTTCCTCCCCGCCATCACCCACAAGACCCCCACCAAAGAGCGCAAGGCCCTCCTCGAAGGCTTCAACGACGGCACCTACCCCTGCCTCGTCACCTCCAAGGTCCTCAACGAGGGCGTCAACATCCCCGACGCCAACGTCGCCATCGTCCTCTCCGGCTCCGGCTCCGTCCGCGAGCACGTCCAGCGCCTCGGCCGCATCCTCCGCCGACGCCCCGACAAAGAGGCCACCCTCTACGAGCTGATCACCGCCGACACCGTCGAAGAGTTCGTCTCCGAGCGACGACGAGAGCACGATGCTTACCGCTGACCTCCTCCGCGTCAAGGATGACCAGAAGGCCATCCTCCCTCGCTACATCGACCTCAACAACCCCCGCTCGCGCACCGCACCCAAGGCCCGCGAGCGCGCGCGCGACCTCATCGACCTCTTCCAGAGCCACCTCCACCGCACCCGCGGCGAGCTGGAAGAGGCCATCGCGGACCTCGTCGGAGACGGCACCGACTACCTCGTCTCCCGAGGGCTCACCAAGCTCCTCATGGACCGCACCTCCTTCGCCACCGCCACCGACCTCGACCCCCTCCTCGTCCGCGAGCAGGTCTTCCAGCTCGCCACCCAGCACCACCCTGTCGTCACCCACGCCGACAAGCGACACCCCCTCGACCGCGCCGCCTTCCTCCTGCTCGCCGCCGAGCGCCTCTCCTCCCCCGAGCGAGCCGTCTCACCCCAGGACATCGAGGACGCCCTCTACGCCGACATGGAGGAGCACCAGCGCCTCACCGCCTTCGACCCCATCGACCCCGAAGACCTCCTCCGACGCTACAACCTCGCCTTGGCCCAGGCCGTCCTCTACCGCGCCAGCGCCCTCAACGTCCGCCTCCACAACCCCGAGCCTCAGGCCCTCCGCTACCTCTTCCGCTTCATCAAGTTCTGTCGCCTCATGCACACCGTCCGCAAGACGGGCCGGGAGCAGTGGGATATCATCCTCGACGGACCCATGAGCCTCTTTGACAGCACCCAGAAGTACGGCCTCCAGATGGCCGTCTTCCTCCCCGCCCTCCTCACCTGCGAGGGCTGGGAGCTGGAGGCCGAGCTGAGCTGGGGCCCCCGACGCGAGCGCCGCGTCTTCCAGCTCGACGACGCCTGCGGCCTCCACACCCACTACAACCAGAAGGGCGTCTACGTCACCGAAGAGCAGACCTTCTTCGAGGACCGCTTCAACGAGCTGGGCTCACCCTGGATCCTCTCCCGCGACGCCGAGGTCATCGACCTCGGCGGCAAGGACGCCTGCATCCCCGATCTCGTCTTCCGACACCGCGACGACGGACGCACCGCCCTCCTCGAGATCATCGGCTTCTGGCGCAAAGGCTGGCTCGAAGCCAAGGCCGAGCACCTCAAGAAACACGGCCCCTCCCACCTCATCCTCGCCGTCTCCGACCGACTCCGCGCCGACAAGGACGGCAAAGGCGTCGATGTAGACCTCGGCGGCGTCCACCTCTACCCCTTCAAGGGCGTCCTCCTCCCCAAGAAGCTCCTGGAGCTGGTCGAGGCCGTCGCCGTATAAGGGGGGTCTGGGGGCGGCTCGCCCCCAGCCGCCGGGGGCACCCACAAAAAAAGGCAAAAATTAAAAATAAATAATTCCCGTTTTTTTTGGTGGCTCCCGCGGCCGGGGGGCCCCGCCCCCCCTCGCCCGGCCCCCCCCCCCCCCCCCCCCCCCCCCCCCCCCCCCCCCCCCCCCCCCCCCCCCCCCCGCCGGAGGCACCCAACAAAAAGTGCAACATTTCATATGAAATATTGCACTTTTTGTTGGGTGCCTCC
>CAUJGC010000525.1 GCA_963169075.1 Myxococcota bacterium | reverse complement strand
GCGGATGCTCCGTGGCTGGGTCGAGGGACGGCAGTGGGCGCTGCCCACACCCGCCAGGGGTCAGCGACCCCTGAACCCCATTATATTCCTGATAAGGAGCGTCAAAGATGAAGGATTGGATGCGGTTGTTCGGGTTGGGCGTGGTGATGGTGTCGCTGCTGGCGGCGGGGTGCAACACCTCCCCCAGCGCGCAGACGCCGGAGGCGCCGGCCTCGGCGGCGGCGAAGCTGCCGATGGTGGAGGTGTCGAAGGAGGGGACGCGCTTCGACCCGGCGGTGGAGAAGGAGCAGGTGCCGGCGGGGGCGTGGATCTGCGACATGGGGACGGTGGAGTACGCCCGGACGGAGAAGGGGGACGGGAAGTGCCCGGTGTGCGGGATGATGCTGAAGGAGCACAAGCACTGAGTCAGGCGCCGGTCTCCTCCTCGCTGTACTTCTGGAGGCGGTAGAGGAGGACATGGCGAGGGATGCGGAGGTAGCGCGCGGCGGCAGACTTGTTGCCGCCGTGGCGCTCCAGCGCGGCCTCGATGATGGCGCGCTCCAGGGCTTCGAGGTCGAGGCCGTCTTCGGGGAGGGCGAAGGGGAGCGCGTCGTCGCCGGGTGTGGCGCGCGCGGACCTGGGCGCGCTGGCGGCGAGCTGGGGGGGGAGGTCTTCGAGGCGCAGGGTGTCTCCGTCGCGGAGGATCATCATGCGCTCGATGACGTTCTGCAGCTCGCGGACGTTGCCCGGCCAGGGATAGACGAGGAGGCGCTCATCGACGGCGCGCTCGACGTGGAGGGTGGCGGTGGGGTCGGCGCGCCGGATGAAGGAGCGGGCGAGGACGGGGATGTCCTCGGGTCGGTCGCGCAGGGGGGGGATGTCGATGGGGATGACGTTGAGGCGGTAGTAGAGATCCTGGCGGAAGCGCCCTGCGGCGACCTCGGCTTCGAGGTCGCGGTGTGTGGCGGCGAGGATGCGGACATCGACAGGGTTGGGTCGGGCGGCGCCGACGGCCTCGATCTCACCTTCCTGGAGGACGCGGAGGAGCTTGGTCTGGAGGTCGGGGGCGAGCTCTGCGATCTCGTCGAGGAGGAGGGTGCCTCCTTCCGCGAGGCGGAACTTGCCGGGTGTGGCGCGGTGTGCGCCGGTGAAGGCGCCGCGCTCGTGTCCGAAGAGGGCGCTCTCCAGGAGGTCTGCGGGGATGGCGCCGCAGTTGACGGCGACGAAGGGTCGCCCGGCGCGCGGCGAGCGGGCGTGGATGGCGCGCGCGATCAGCTCCTTGCCGGTGCCGGACTCCCCGAGGAGGAGGATGGTGGCGTCGGAGGGGGCGACCTTATCGACGAGGCGGAGGACGCGGTTCATGGCGGGGCTGGCGGCGATGAGGGGGGCGTCGGCGGCGCGTCGGCGGGCCATGCGCTCCAGGGCGGCGTTCTCGCGGCGGAGGCGTCGCTGCTCGGCGGCGCGTGCGAGGACGGCGAGGAGGGTGGGCATGTTGACGGGTTTTTCGACGTAGTGGTAGGCGCCTCGGCGCATGGCCTCGACGGCGCGGTCGGCGCTGCCGAAGGCGGTGAAGACGACGACGGCGGCGTCGGGGTCGCGCTCGCGGAGGGCGTCGAGGAGATCCATGCCGTCGAGGCCGGGCATGCGGAGGTCGGTGAGGACGACATCGACCTCGTGGGAGAAGGCGGCGAGCCCGGCGCGTCCGTCTTCGGCGGCGATGACGCGGAGGCCGGCGTCTTCGAGTCGGAAGTGGAGGATCTCGCGGAGGCTGGCGTCATCTTCGATGAGGAGGACCAGGGCGCTCATGGGGGGGTGCTCTCCGTCGGCGGGTGGGGGTGGAGGGGGAGGACGATCCAGACGGTGGGGCGTCGGGGTGCGGCGTCGAGATCGATGAAGCCGCCGTGGGCCTCGACGATGCGGGAGGCGAGGGAGAGGCCGAGGCCGGAGCCTTCGGGGCGTGTGGTGAAGTAGGGGTTGAAGATGTCCTCGTGGAGGTCGGGGGGGATGCCGGGGCCGTCGTCTTCGATGGCGAGGCAGCGGTAGGGGGCGCCGGCGAGGGTGCGGTCTTCGACGCGCGCGCGGAGGTTGGCGCTGGGGAGGTCGGCGGCCTGGATGGCCTGGATGGCGTTGAGGGCGAGGTTGAGGATGACCTGGGCGAGCTGGTCGCGGTCGCCGGTGACGTGTGCGGGGGCGTCGAGGGGGTGGAGGGTGATGTTTGCGGCCAGGGCGCTGGGCGAGACGAGGTCGAAGACCTCGCGGACGAGGGGTTGGAGGTCGAGGGGAGCGCGCGCGGCGTCCTGGGGTCTGGCGAAGCGGAGGAAGTCGCTGACGACGCGGTCGAGGCGGTGGATCTCGTGGAGGAGGAGGTGCGCGATGCGGTGCTTGCGGTGCGGGGGCGGGAAGTCTGCGGAGAGGGTCTCGGCGGCGGCGAGGATGGAGGCGAGGGGGTTTCGTATCTCGTGGGCGAGGCCGGAGGTGAGGTGTCCGAGGGCGCTGAGGCGTCCGGCGCGGATGAGCTGGCGTTCGAGGGCGGCGCGGGTCTGGACCTCGGCGGCGAGGGCGCGCTGCGCGCGTCGTTGCTGTTCGACGAGGTGTCCGGTGAGGCCGCCGACGGAGAGGTAGAGGATCATCTCCAGGAGCTTGTCCACGGTGGGGGCGGGGTCGTGGTGGGCCAGGAAGAAGGCGTGGGGGGCGTAGGCGAGGCAGACGGTGAGGGCGGCGGCGAGGGCGCCCCAGCGTCCGGAGGCGAAGGCGGCGAGGACGATGGGGAGGTAGTAGAGTCGCCTGTAGACGTTGTGGAAGGCGACCTCGTGGGAGTGGGTGAGGTAGTGGAAGGCGGTGATGGCGGCGATGAGGGCGACGGCAGAGGCGCCGAGCCACCACCCCGCGGTGAGCTTCCGCATGGCGGCTCCGGGGTGAAGGGTGGAGGATAGTCTACGCCCCGCTGTTGAAAAGTCTACAGGTCACTGCAGGAGGGGGGTGTTGAAATGTCGTCGGCGCGGGCTGCGCGGTGTGGCATAGTCCTTGGAGAGAAGGGAGGCGACGTGCGCCGCAGGGGCGCCGAGGGAGGAGCGCGATGAGGCGTCGGTGGAGGTCGAGCGGGGTGTGGGCGTGGGCGTGGGCGGCGGTCCTGGGGGGGCTGGCGGCGGGGTGCGGCGCGCGGGACGCGGAGGAGACGCTGGCGCGGCTGGAGCGGGAGGCGCGGTCGCAGGAGGTGGCGCAGGCCCGGGAGGAGGCGCCTGCGGCGCCCGACGGGAGCTTGTCGGGGTGGCTGGCGCTGGCGCTGCGGCAGAGCCACGAGGTGCGGGCGAGCTTTGAGCAGTGGCGTGCGGCGACGCTCCAGATCGCGCCCGCCGGGACGCTGCCGGAGCCGACGCTGACCTACGCGTACTTTGTGCGCTCGGTGGAGACGCGGGTGGGGCCGCAGCGGCACCGGCTGGGGATCGCGCAGATGATCCCGTGGCCGACGCGGCTCCAGGAGGCCCAGCGCGGCCGGGCTGCGCAGGCCGAGGCGCTGCAGAGCGAGTTTGAGGCGTCGGCGCTGGAGGTGCAGCAGCAGGTGGCGGAGGCGTACTGGGAGGCGTGGCGGCTGGAGGCGGCGCGGCGGCTGCGGGAGCAGCAGCGCCCGGTGCTGGAGGCGCTGGCCGAGCAGGCGCGTGGGCGCGTGGAGGTGGGGCGCGGCTCGCTGGCCGAGGTGTCCCGGATCGAGCTGACGCGGGGGCGGCTGGAGGACAGCCTGGCGGGGCTCGCCAGCGCGCGTCGGAGCGCGGGGGCGCGGCTGCTCGGGGTGACGGGGGCGCCGCAGGGGTGGTCGGAGGCGCCGGTGCAGGCGGAGGAGCCGGGGGTGTGGCTGCCAGCGGAGGGGCTGGAGGCGCTCCAGGCGTCGGCGGCGCAGCACCCGCGGGTGGTGCGCTTCGCGCATCAGGCGCGGCGCGCCCGGGCGGCGGAGGGCGCCGCAGCGGCCCGGCGCTACCCGAGCCTGATGGTGGGGCTGGACTGGATCGAGACAGGCGAGGCCGACGCGGGGTTGAGCCACACCGGGACGGTGCCAGCAGACAGCGGGAAGGACCCGGTGATCGCGATGCTCTCGGTGTCGCTGCCGATCTGGACGGAGAGCTACGCCGGGGAGGCCGAGGCGGCGCGGCGCGAGCAGGCGGCCGCCGTGGAGCGGCGGCTGGCGGCGACAGATCGCGCCGCCGCCGAGGTGCGGGCGATCTGGGAGGGGCTGGAGGACAGCGCGCGCCGCGTGCGGCGCTACGACGCGGCGCTGCTCCCCCAGGCCGAGCAGACCTTCGAGGCGGTGGTGGGGGCCTGGGGGGCCGCTCAGGCGCCGCTGGGCGACGTGCTGGCGTCGCTGCGGGAGCTGATCGAGGTGCGCGTGGAGCGCGCCGGGGCGCTGGCGGAGCATCAGAGGCTCTGGGCGCGGCTGGAGGGGGTGGTCGGTCGCGCGGTGGCGCGGGAGGAGGTGCGATGAGAGCGCGCGCGCTGCAGACGCTGGCGATCCTGGCGGCGGTGGGGCTGGCCTTTGGGGTGGGGCTCTACCTGGGCGGAGCGGGAGGCGGGGCAGGCGGCGCGCACGAGCACGCCGCCGCCCCGGATTCGGAGACCGGGCTCTGGACGTGCTCCATGCACCCCCAGGTGCAGCAGCCGGAGCCAGGGCTCTGCCCGATCTGCGCGATGGAGCTGATCCCGCTCCAGGCGGGGGCGGGGGCGATGCTCCCCGACCATCAGGTGCAGCTCTCGCCGCGCGCGGCGCGCCAGGCGCGGGTGCGGACGGCGGCGGTGGTGCGGGCGCCGCTGGAGGCGGCGGCGCTGCACCTGCCGGGGCGCCTGGAGGTCGATGAGACGTCGCTCCGGGTGGTGACGAGCTGGGTGGATGGCCGGGTGGAGCGCCTGCACGTGGCGACGACCGGCCAGGTGGTGCGGCGCGGCCAGGTGATCGCCACCCTCTACAGCCCGGAGGTCTACACGGCCCACCAGGAGCTGCTGGTGGCTCGCCGTCAGGTGGCGCGGCTCCGGCAGAGCGGCGGGCAGCCCTTCGCGATCCAGGCGGCAGAGGACGGCGCGGCGGCGGTGCGTCAGCGCCTCCGGCTGCTCGGGGTGCCGGAGGGGGAGATCTCCGCCATGGAGGCCGAGGAGGCGCCGCGTCGCCAGATCGCGATCCGGGCCACGGCGGGGGGCACGGTGCTGGAGCGGCAGGTGGTGGAGGGCGCCTGGGTGAAGGCGGGCGCGCCCCTCTACCGGGTGGCGGAGCTCTCGCGGCTCTGGCTCCAGATCGACGCCTGGGAGCAGGATCTCCCGCGCCTGGCGCTGGGGCAGCCGGTGGACGTGACGCTGGAGGCGCTGCCCGGGGAGGTGCTGCGCGGCGCGGTCGCCTTTGTGGACCCGGTGATCAACCCGAAGACCCGGACGGCGCGGGTCCGGGTGGCGCTGGAGAACCCGGACGGGCGCCTCAAGCCCGGCATGTTCGCAGCGGCGGTGGTCCAGGCGCCCAGGCTGGCTGGAGACGACCCGACGCCGCTGGTGATCCCGGCGACGGCGCCGCTCCTGACGGGGCGTCGCGCGGTGGTCTACGTCGAGGTGCCCGGCGCGGAGACCCCGACCTGGGAGGCGCGTGAGGTCCGCCTGGGGGCGCGCCAAGGCGAGGTCTACCCGGTGCTGGAGGGGCTCGCGGAGGGGGAGCGGGTGGTCGTGGAGGGCGCGTTCCGCCTCGACGCCGATCTTCAGATCCGGGGCGGGCAGGCGATGATGATGCGCGGGGACGACCGCGACGAGGCCGCCCTCCTCCCCCTCCCGGCTCCGGCGCGGGCGGTGGTGGGGGAGATCGTGCTGGGCTACCTCCGCCTCCAGCAGGCGCTGGCGGCGGACGACCTGGGCGGCGCCCAGGAGGCGGCCCGCGGGATCGTCGCCCAGCTCCGGGGGGCGGAGGCGCTGGGGGCCGGGGCGACGCCGGAGGCGCGGGAGGCGTGGGCGTCGCTTCGCGGCGCGCTGCTGCCCCAAGGCGAGGCGGTGGCGGACGCGGCGGCGCTGGAGGCAGCGCGACGCCCCTTTGAGCCGCTGAGCGCGGAGGTGGAGCGCCTCGTGCGGACCTTCGGCAACCCGACGGGGCGCGCGCTGCGGGTGGCGTTCTGTCCGATGGCCTTCGACAACCGCGGCGCGGCCTGGGTGCAGGAGGACGGCCCGGTGCTCAACGCCTACTTCGGCCCGACCATGCTGCGGTGCGGGGAGGTGCGGGAGGCGCTCCCCGAGGCGTCACCGGCTGCGGCGCAGGGGCCCGCTGCGGCGCAGGGGCCTGCTGAGGCGCAGGGGCCTGCTGAGGCGCAGAAACAGAACAAATCAAATAAAAATAAATCAAAAAATGTAGATAAAAAAGAACAAGTACCTTCAACTGGCCCCGCCGCGCCCTCCCCTGCCACCCAGCCTGCCACCCAGCCTGCCACCCAGCCCGCCACCCAGCCCGCGAGCCAGCCGCATGTCCATTGAGCCCACCGATGTGCCGCCCCAGGACGCCGAGACGCCCCAGGGGCTCTGGGAGCACCTGATCGGCTTCTTCCTCAGCAACGCGCTGGTGACCGCCCTCCTGATCGGGCTGATCCTGGTGGCGAGCGCCATCGTCTCGCCCTTCGACCTGGTGGGGGAGGCGGTGCCCCGCGATCCGGTGCCGGTGGACGCCATCCCGGACATCGGGGAGAACCAGCAGATCGTCTTCACGGAGTGGCCGGGCCGGAGCCCCCAGGACGTCGAGGACCAGATCACCTACCCGCTGACGACGACGCTCCTGGGCACCGCCGGGGTGAAGACGGTGCGCTCCTTCTCGATGCTGGGCTTCTCGACGGTGTACGTCATCTTCGAGGAGGGGGAGGAGTTCTACGCGTCGCGCTCGCGGCTGCTGGAGAAGCTGAGCGCGCTCCCGCCCGGCGCGCTGCCAGACGACGCGCGGCCGACGCTGGGGCCGGACGCCACGGCGCTGGGGCAGATCTTCTGGTACACGCTGGAGGGGCGGGACAGCGCGGGCGAGCCCACCGGGGGGTGGGAGCCCTACGAGGTGCGGGCAGCGCAGGACTGGCAGGTGAAGCTGGCCCTCCAGGGGGTCCCCGGCGTCGCGGAGGTCGCCAGCGTCGGCGGGCAGGTGCAGGAGTACCAGATCGACGTCGATCCCGAGGCGCTGATCGCCCACGACGTGACGCTCCCCCAGGTGGCGGACGCGATCCGCAACACCAACCTCGACATCGGCGCGCGGACGCTGGAGATCAACCGGGTCGAGTACGTCATCCGGAGCCTGGGCTTCGTGGAGGGGCTCCAGGATCTGGAGGAGACGGTGATCGTGGCGCGGGAGAACACGCCGCTGCGGGTGAAGGACGTGGCGACGGTGCGCCTGGGCCCAGCCAACCGACGCGGGGCGCTGGACGATGGGGGCGTGGAGGCGGTGGGAGGCGTGGTGGTGGCGCGCTTCGGGGAGAACCCCCAGGAGGTCATCCAGCGCGTCAAGGCCAAGCTCGCGGAGCTGGCGCCCTCGCTGCCCCACAAGACGCTGGAGGACGGGACCCGCTCGCAGCTCCAGGTCGTGCCCTTCTACGACCGGACGCAGCTCATCCAGGAGACGCTGGGGACGCTCTCGACGGCGCTGGTGCAGCAGCTCTTGATCACGGTGCTGGTGGTGATCGTGCTGCTGCGGCGGCTGAGGCCGTCGCTGATCATCTCGTCGATGGTGCCGATGGCGGTGCTGACGAGCTTCCTCTTGATGAAGGCGCTTGGGGTGGGGGCCAACATCATGTCGCTGGCGGGGATCGCCATCGCCATCGGGACGATGGTGGATCAGGGGATCGTGTTCACCGAGGGGATCGTCCTGGCGCTGGACGACGCGACCTCCAAGGTGTCGCGGCTGGTGCGGGTGCGGCGCGCGGCGGCGGAGGTGGCGCCCGCGGTGGTGACCTCGACGCTGACGACGATCTTCTCGTTCATACCGGTCTTCGCGCTGACGGAGGCGGAGGGCAAGCTCTTCGCGCCGCTGGCGTGGACGAAGACCTTCGCGCTCCTGGGGAGCCTGCTCTTCGCGGTGGCGATCCTGCCTTCGCTGGCGCTCCTGCTGCTCTGGCCCGACGCGCCGCCGGTGGAAGGCGAGGGGCTGGGGTGGCGGCGGCTGGCGCGCTCGATGCTGCGGCGGGCGCACCTGGAGGACGCGGTGGTGGGGGTGCTCGGGGCCGCGCTGGTGGCGTGGGGGTCGCCGTGGGGGTGGGCCTTCGTGGCGCTGGGGGCGCTGGGGTTCGTCCGGCCGCTCCTGCCGGCGGGCCTGCGCGGGGCGCCGTCGTGGCTTGAGAACGCGGCGGCGGCGGCGGCGGCGCTCCTGGCCTTGACCAGCTCGTGGATGCCGCTTGGGGTGGGGCGCGGGCTGGGGGTGAACCTGGTGCTGGTGGGCGGGGTGGTGGGGCTGCTGCTGGGGGGCTTTTTGCTCTTCGAGCGCGTCTACGGACGCCTCCTGCGCTGGGCGCTGGAGCACAAGGCGCTGGCGCTCCTGGCCCCTGCCCTGCTGGTGGTGTTCGGGCTGACGGCGTGGCGCGGTTTTGACGCGACGCTGGGCTGGCTCCCGGCGCCGCTCCGCCAGAGCGCCCCGGTGGTGCGCCTGGCCCACGCGCTGCCGGGCTTCGGTCGGGAGTTCATGCCGCCCTTCGACGAGGGGGCCTTCCTCTACATGCCGACGACGATGCCCCACGCCTCGCTGGGGCAGGCGCTGGAGCTGCTCCAGGACAGCGACCGGGCCATCGCGGCGGTGCCCGAGGTCGAGCGCGTGGTGGGGAAGCTGGGGCGCGCCGAGAGCCCGCTGGACCCGGCCCCGGTGTCGATGATCGAGGCGGTGATCCTCTACAAGCCCGAGTACGCCGAGGACGCCGAGGGGCGCCGCGTGCGCCAGTGGCGCGACCACATCCGCTCGCCGGAGGACATCTGGCAGGCGGTGCTGGACGCGGCGGCCCGCCCTGGCTTGACCTCGGCGCCGCAGCTGATGCCGATCAACGCCCGGATCGTGATGCTCCAGTCGGGGCTCCGGGCCCCGATGGGGGTCAAGGTCCGCGGCCCGGACCTGGCGTCGCTGGAGGTCGCCGCGCTGGAGCTGGAGCGGCACCTCAAGGCGGTGCCGGCGCTCCGGGCGGAGAGCGTCTTCGCGGAGCGCGTCGTCGGCAAGCCCTACCTGGAGCTGGAGCTGGATCGCGGCGCCATCGCCCGCTACGGCCTCCGGGTGAACGACGTGCAGCGGGTCCTCCAGATCGCCCTGGGCGGCGCGACGCTGACCCGCTCGGTGGAGGGGCGGGAGCGCTACCCGATCCGGGTCCGGCTGGCGCGGGAGGATCGGGACTCCCCCGAGGCGCTCCAGGCGCTCTTGATCCCGACGCCCGCGGGCCAGAGCGTGCGCCTGGGCGAGCTGGCGGCGCTGCGCTACGTCCGCGGCCCCCAGATGATCAAGTCCGAGGACACCGCGCTGACGGCCTACATCACCTTCGACCGCCAGCCCGACGTCCCCGAGGTGGACGCGGTGGAGCAGGCCCAGCGCCTCCTGGCGGCGAAGCGGGAGGCGGGGGAGCTGAGGCTGCCTCCGGGGGTGAGCTGGAGCTTCGCGGGGGCCTACCAGAACCAGATGAGGAGCGAGCAGCGGCTCCTGCTCTTGATCCCGCTCTCGATGACGCTCATCTTTATCGTCATCTACTTGCAGTTTCGACGAACCACCACCGCGGCGATCATCTTCTCCGGGGTGGCGGTGGCGATATCGGGCGGCTTCCTCCTGATCTGGCTCTACGGGCAGCCGGGCTTCCTGGCGGTGGAGGTGCTCGGGATGGACCTGCGGGAGCTGCTCCACGTCGGGCCGGTGAACCTCTCGGTGGCGGTCTGGGTGGGGTTCATCGCGCTCCTGGGCGTGGCGACGGATGACGGGGTGGTCATGGCGACCTTCATCCAACAGCGGCTCCAGCAAGCGCCGCCGGCTGACGCAGCGGCGGTCCGCGCGCTGGTGCTGGACGCGGGGCAGCGGCGCGTGCGCGCCTGCTTGATGACGACCGCGACGACGGTCCTGGCGCTCCTGCCGGTGGTGACCTCCAGCGGCCGCGGCGCGGACGTGATGCTCCCGATGGCGCTGCCCTCCCTGGGGGGGATGACCATCGAGCTGATCACGCTCTTCGTGGTGCCGGTGCTCTACAGCGCCCAGGAGGAGGTGCGCCTGGCGCTCCGACGCTGGCGCGGGTAGGATTCGGGGGTCCAGGGGGAGCTTCCCCCTGGCCG